>DATDLS010000531.1:0-18173 GCA_036519195.1 Occallatibacter sp.
AGAGCCGCGGGGCTCACTTCCGCAATGATTTCCCGAAGCGCGATGACGAGCGGTTTCAGAAGCACTCTGTTTTTGGCGGGGCCGGTTTGAGCGGGGCGGAGAAGGTTCAGTTCGAGGTCTGGTAAGTTTTCAGCCTTGTGAACCGCTTTTCTGATCCAGGTCCCGGAAGCCGGATCTCTGAACGTTGCTTCTGTATCTCTGCTCACCGCCCGCGGCAGTCTCATTTCTGCGCTTTGTCCTCGGCGAGCCGGGAGGCGATCCAGGACGCGACCGCACAGAGCGCGAGGATGGTGCCCATGATGGCCAGCGAGAGCGTGATCGGCACGTCGATCCAGCCTGAGGCGAGCATCTTGAAGGCGACAAAGGCCAGCATGGCGCCGAGCCCGTAATGCAGGTAGCGGAAGCGGTCGAGCAGAGCTGCCAGAGCGAAGTAGAGGGAGCGCAGTCCGAGGACGGCGGCGATATTTGAGGTGTAGACGACGAAGGGGTTGTGGCTGATGGCCAGCACGGCGGGGATTGAGTCGGTGGCGAAGACCACGTCTGTGACTTCGATGGCCAGGATCACCGGCAGGAGCGAGCCTTTGGCGGGCTGCAGGTTGCGAATCCACTCGGGTATGGCAGCGTTGGCGGAGCTGCCGCGCACCAGCCGGAAGGCGGCATAGAGCAGAAACAGGCCGAAGATCCAGGTGATCCATTCGAAACGTTTGAGCAGGGTGATGCCGGCGAGAATAAAGAGCGCGCGGAGAAGGACCGCTCCGCCGACGCCCCAGACCAGGGCGCTGTGCTGGCGCTCCCGGCTGATGCGGAAGCCCTGAAAGATGACCAGGAAGACGAACAGATTGTCGACGCTGAGCGAGGTTTCGATGGTGTAGCCGGCGAACCACTCGAGCGCAGTCTGGCGGCCCTGGGTGATGCCGATCCAGGCGCAGAAGCCGACCGCGGCCAGCATCACGCCGGCAGTACCGATCCAGGCGAACAGCTGCGGGTAGCGTGTCTGGCGGCGATGGCCCGGCAGGATGGAATCGACCAGCAGCACCGCCGCGACCGCCGCGTGGAAGCCCAGCCACCAGACCCAGGAGACGCCGGCAATCATTCCTGAATGCTACAGGAAGCCCGGCTGGCTATTGGCAGTTTCCGCTGGGCGAGGATTGAGTTAAGGCAGTTGCCTGAGAAATCGTTTGACGACTTCAGCAACTTGGCGCGGTTCCCGCTGCAGGATGAGATGGGGGCCATCGATGATGGCTGGCTCAGTGCCTGGTTGGATTTGGCGAATTTCTTTGAGGTGCACCCGGGGGACAAGGCGGTCACCTCGGGCTTGAATATAGAGGATCGGCACTTCAATTTGGCCCAGAGCGGGGCGCACGTCGCAGCAGAGAATGGCGCGAAGGCGGGCTGATAATACTTCGGGCCGCACCGATGAGATCGCCGACCGTAATTCATTGAGCAGTGAGGGGGCTGCTCGCTGCCCGACAAGCAGAGGCTCCAGCCAGAAACTGGACAGGAAATTGGACCGGGGGAAGCGAACCAGAAGCGGTGCCAGATGCGATGCGGCGAATCGTCCGAGGCCGGTTACCGGGCTGCGAACAAACCCTGCACAGATCACAAGGGCTTTCAGGTTGCGGGGATTGCTGGCCGCGCATTGAATGGCGAGCGGCGTTGAGAACGATTCGGCGAGCAGGACAAACGGTTCTGAGGAAGGGAGGGCGGAGCCGACATAGGCCATTAACTCGTCATAGGAGAGAATGACATGATTTGGATAACGAACTGTGGTGGTTGCCCATGAGCTTTCGATAGCGTTTAGAAAGGGTTTGAAAAGCTCTCCGGTTCCGTCCATCCCCGGCAGCAGTACAAGTCGCATGGTGATCTCTGCCAACAATCCTATTCGAGGACGAGCCGGTGCTTGGCTGAACGGCAGCTCCGAGAGGTACTTGTGCGTCTTTTGTCCAGTGTGCCTTGTCCAGTGTCCCCAGGACACCGTCTTGCTCGACGGCGAGCCCAAGCAGGTGGGCCTTGGTGGTTCGCCGCTCCCACCCTTGCCGTTCAATCTTCGCCGCCGGCGAGCTACCGCTGGTTGATGAGGCGGATGGTTTCGAGGAAGACATCGCCGTCGACGGTGAGGCTGTGGGCGCTGATCTTGTCCATCGTGTCCTGGGCGGTGTGGTGATAGGCGTTGTTGGGGCCGTAGTCGAGATCGATGACGTCAATCGACGGGACGCCGCGCTGAACGAAGGCCAGATGGTCGTCGTCGACGGCTTCTTCCTTCTGGAAGAAGTAATGGTCGTATCCGTACTTGTGGGCGGCCTGGCGAACCAGGTCGACGAGCCAGTCGGTCGAGCGGGATTCGCGCTGGATGTCGAGGTCTTTGTCGCCGATCATGTCAGCGAGGATGAAGGCCTTGATTTTGGGGAGGGTGCCGTCTCGGCCCCATTTGGCGGCCAGGTGACGGCTGCCGTAGGTGGAGTCGGACGCGGACCAGGTCTGGAAGGCTTCTTCGCCGTCGAAGAAGACCAGCCAGACGGAGTAGCCGTCGAGAAGCTTTTTGCGGGCCACTTCGCTGCGCAACTGGTCGGCAATGGTGAGCAGCAGGCCGGTCGTCGAGGCCCCGTCATTGGCGCCGACGAAGTTGATGTTCTTGAGCGGGTAGTTGGTTTCGTAGTGGGTGGAGAGAACGATGGTGCCGTCTTTTTTGCCGGGGAAGCGGACGATGAAATTGCGCAGGTCGACGGGGCCAATGGGGGTGTTGGCGGTGAAGGCGTCTTCTTCCAGCTGATCGTGCTTGAACTGGTCGCGGAGGAAGGCTTGGGCTTTGAGATGTCCCTGGCCGGTGGGCCAGCGGGGGCCGATTTCGACCAGCTGACGGGCGTAGTCGATGGCTTTGGCGCCGTTGAAATGAGCCTGAGAATGAGCGGCCAGGGGAGCGATCGAGAGGAGCAGAATGGCTGCGAAGGCCATCCAGAAGTGTGCTTTCCCAGGCATGAAAATCCACTCCTGGCGCGTGTGGATTTTGGGGCTGCATATTGGATTCCGCAAGGATGAGATCATTGTGCGGCCTCTTTCGCTTCCTTGGCTTTGCGGCGCGAGGGGTGGACCCACCAGGCGACGCCAATGCCGATCAGATAGAGTGACAGCATCGGCACGGCATAGACGCACATGGTCCATGGATCGGGACTGGGGCAGATGATGGCTGCGACGAGAAAGACCGCGAGAATGGCGTAGCGAATATTCTTGAGCAGGAATTTTGGGCTCACGACGCCGAACATGGCGAGAAAGAAAATTAAGATGGGCAGCTCAAAGCTGATGCCGAGGCCGAGGATGATGGAGAGAAAGAAGCTGGAGTAGTCCTCGATGGTCACCATGGAGGTGAAGTTGTGGCCGATGCCTAGAATGAGGATCCTCATGGCCCCCGGCAGAACAAAGTAGTAGCCGAAGCCGGCGCCGCTGAGGAACAGGCCGATGGTGGCGGTCATGAAGGGAACTACAAAGCGGCGCTCTTTCTGATAGAGGCCGGGGGCGATGAACAACCAGACCTGGTAGAGGATCAGCGGCGACGCCAGGATGGCTCCGCCGAGAAGCGAGACCTGGAGGTCGAGGTTGAGCGGGTCCATCGGATGCGTGAAGACCAGCGATTTACCGATCTTGGTGAGCGGCGACTGCAGAAAGTTGACCAGGCGATCGTGAAAGATCCAGGCGATGACAAAGCCCAGGCCGAGGTAGATGGCGGAGTGGACGATGCGGCGGCGCAGCTCGTCGAGGTGCTCCATCAGGCTCATGCCGGGGAGTTCAGCGCGCTCGGCTACGACTGCGCGGGCTTTGCCGATTGCCTCACCGGCGTCAACCATGGTGGGCCGCCTGCTCGGGTTCATGCGCGCCGGGCAAAGCGGGCGCGCCTTCCGACATCATGGCTTCTGCGGCGCTGGCTTCGGGGACCGCGGAGGACGTGGCTTGGTCAGTTGCTTGCGCTCGACTGCTGGGACGCGCAGCAGCGACGGTTTCGCCGGTGGAGGGAGGCATGATCGAGGGATGGGTTTCTTCTGTGTCAGCCGGGGCAGTGGCGGAATCGGACGAAGCCGCGATGGGGTTGGATTCGACGCCCGTGGATTCGGCGTCTGGGGAAACGGGCTTGACGATGACGACCTCAAGCGTCGGCGCGGGCAGGACTGCTGCCGGAGCAGGCGCGGCCAGCGCCAAGGCGCGCTGGCGTTCTTCTTCTTTCTTGCGACGATCGGCGTCTTCCGCGCTGCGGAGTTCCTCTTCCATCTGGAATTTGAAGTCGTTAGAGGCCTTGCGGAACTCGTACATCAGCTTGCCGATCTGGCGGCCGATCTGCGGCAGGCGGCGCGGTCCGAAGACTACCAGCGCCATGACCATGAGGATGAGCGAGTCGGCCATCCCCAGGTTGGCCATCTCAATTGGCGGAGCTCCCATAAGATGCAATGATACCTTCCCGTGCAAGCGGCCCACAAACAGTACGGCTCCGGGGGGAAATCCGATTCCGGGCGAACTGGCGCGATAATTTTGTCAGATTTGAGACAAGGGCGCCTTTGCCGGCGGCCTCACCAGCTGAAGCCTCCAGAAGGCGGCGGCCACAGGCCTTGCAATTGGCGCAGGAGAACGATGCGGCCGAAGTGGTAGGCGTTGTGGGCCCCAGGCTCTCCAATTGCTCGCGAACGGTCATGGTGCGCGTCGGCAGGCCCGGGCGCGAGGGGCAGACGACCGCGCAATCGAGGCGCCCGACATCGGCTGCGGCTGCCGCGGCTTGCTGGCTGGTGGCGAGGAAACGCTGGCGGAGCTGGTCCCAGGATTCACGCTCGACATCGTCTGGGGAGGGGAAGCCATCGGATGCGTGGATCGGATAGGGCGTCTCGATGGCGCGAACCCAGTCCAGTGCGACCTGTTGCCAGAATGCGATATGCCACAGCTCCTCATAAATGGCGCGTGGAGCGCCGGCGACTTGATGGTGGGCGGCATCGCTACCGAGGCCTTCCAGGATGGTTGCCGGCCTCGTGTGCGCGCTATCGCCCATCAGCACCTGCTCCAGTTCGTTCATTGTTGCTCCTGTTGGCCGTTCCGCTTTGCGGCTGTCAGACTGGGAAATTCATTCCCCGGGGACCCGGTCATTGTCCCTGCGTTAGACTAGATGCAGACGGGCCCGATTGTGCCGCGCGGAATGTTTCCCCTGCCGGTGGATGGCCGTTCACAGGATTGCTGGCCGGGTGCGGGCGATTGACGGGGCCGGGCGTTTTTAGGAATCCCGCGGCTTTGGGGCGCGTCTAACAAGGGAAGGCTGCAACAACCCCGTGGATGGGGGAGGCTCGATGGAGCCGGCGCACGCTGCCGGGCCGCTCGAAGAACTCCAGTGCATCCACTGCAGCTCAGTTTTTTGCTTTCAACATCCCCGTCCGCCGCTCAGCGCACGCATGAGGCAGAGCCGGCTGGACTGAAGGCGGAGTCGAGTGAATCTGATTCTTGACGAAGAGGCGGTTGCGGCCGACACAAGCTGCAGCCTGGAAAATTACCTTACGCTTGCTGACCATTCAATGGACGCGCGCATTGCCGAAGCGCGCAGACAGCTCGGCGCGACCACCATTCTGCTGGGCCACCACTATCAACGCGACGAAGTGATTCGCTTTGCGGATTTTACCGGCGACAGCTACCGGCTTTCCAAAATCGCCGCGGAAACGGAGGCGCGCTACATCGTGTTTTGCGGCGTTCACTTCATGGCCGAGAGCGCGGATTTGCTGGGTCGCGATGGACAGCAGGTGCTTCTGCCTGATCTGAACGCCGGCTGTTCGATGGCCGATATGGCGGAAATTTCCCAGGTGGAAGCCTGCTGGGAGGCGCTTGAGCGGCTGGGGCTGACCGACGGGTTGATTCCCCTGACGTATATGAATTCAACCGCGGCCATCAAGGCGTTTTGCGGCGAGCGCGGGGGATTGGTGTGCACCTCGTCCAATGCCCGGGCGGCGTTTGAGTGGGTCTTTGCGCGTGGCCGGCGCATCCTGTTCCTGCCCGATCAGCACCTGGGGCGCAACACCGGGTTTGCCATGGGCATGGGGTCGGATGAGATGGCGGTCTGGGATCCGTGGGCGCTCCAGGGTGGACAATCGAAAGCCACGCTTGGGGCCAGCCGGGTTGTGCTGTGGAAAGGCCACTGCGCGGTGCATCAACGGTTTCTGCCGGGCCACGTGGATACGGTGCGCGCGAAATACCCGGATATCAAGGTAATTGTGCATCCGGAATGCCGTTGGGAGGTTTGCCAGAAGGCGGACGCGCTGGGCTCAACCGAACAGCTGATCAAGATTGTGGAGGATGCGCCGACCGGGTCGATGTTTGCGATCGGGACGGAGATTCACCTGGTCAATCGGTTGGCCAAACGGTTCGCTCCCGAGGGCAAGCGGATCATCACGCTGGACGACACCGGGTGCCTCTGCACCACCATGTACCGCATCAGCCCACAGCACTTGGCCTGGACGCTGGAGAACCTGATCAGAGACCGTGTGGTCAATCGCATCCGGGTGCGCGATAGCGTGAAGCACTGGGCGCGGGTGGCGCTCGATCGCATGCTGGAATTGGGTTGAAGGCAGCGACGAGGCACTGGCGTGGGCTCTCTGGCGGTGCGAACCCTGTTTGCTCTCGGAGCGACGCTTTCGCCCCAGTTGTCCGATTTCGCATCCTAGAATGCAGCGCGAATGGGATTCGAGTGCCAATCGCGGAAGCTTGTCTTCAAGAGCGGCTGGCACCCGATGGGTCCGGGGGGGCGTCGTGCATTCGCGGGTACCGCGGCAATGGATTTCTGTTCGCTGCCGATCATTCATCGTATGCTTGTTCACAAGGAAATCAATCATGAAGACTTTCACTCTTGAAGAGGCGCAGTCGCTGCTGCCGGTATTGGAGTCGCTGTTGAGGCGCGCCATGGAAAGCAAGCGCGCGGCGGACGAACTGGAAGCTGGCCGGGCTGTTCTGGCGCGGCGCATTTATGTTTCCGGGGGCATGAAGGTTGATTTGGGTGCCGTAACGCGGCAGCGCGCGGAGATGGACGCGCACATGGAGCGGGTGCGCGAAAGCATGGCGGAGATTGATTCGATCGGTGTGCAGGTGAAGGATATCGATTCGGGTCTGCTGGATTTTCCATGCCGCATGGATGACCAGGTGGTGCTGCTTTGCTGGCGCATGGGCGAGACATCGATCGACCACTGGCACACGATGGAAGCCGGATTCAAGGGACGCCAGCCGCTCGATGAACGATTCCGCAGGCGAGCCAGTTCCGGTGGACGGCCGAACTGACGACGGTGTTTATATCCGAGCAGGAAGTTCGCGCTGCACTCGGGTATCGAACTCTGATTCCCGCGATTCGACAGGCGCTTGTCGACTACTCCGCTGGGCTGGTGGATCAGCCGGCGCGCATGGTTCTGCGCGCCGGCAACGGGGAAGGATCTCCGAACGGCTGGTTTGCCGTGATGCCGGTCATTGCAGCCGATGTGATGGGCGTAAAGACGGTCACGTTTTATCCCGGCAACGGCGAGCTTGGATTGCATACCCACATGGCGGTGATTGAACTGCTGAGCCGCGCGACCGGCGAGCCGCTGGCGGTGATGGACGGGCGGGTAATTACAGAGATGCGCACAGCCGCTGTTTCCGCAGTGGCGCTCGATGCGCTGGGCTCGCCTGCGGTTCGCAGCCTGGGGATTCTGGGCAGCGGTGTGCAGGCGCGTTCGCATCTCGAAGCGCTACAAACGGTGCGGCCCGGGCTGAGCGATATCCGCATCTGGAGCCGCACGCGGGCCAATGCGGAGCGGCTTGCCGCCGAGGTGGGCGCGCGCGCGGTGAACCTTGAAGAGGCTGCTCAGGCCGATGTGGTGCTGACGGTGACCTCTTCGCCCGTGCCTGTTCTTGAGGGGAGATGGCTTGGCCGGCGCGCGCTGGTGCTCGCGGTGGGCGCGGTGGGCGCCCAGTTGCGCGAACTCGATGATGAGGTCATGCAGTCGAGTCTGATCGTAGTTGAATCGCGTTCCTGCGCGGAGCGCGAATCGGGCGATGTGCAACTTTCCGGGACCCAGGTGGATGCCGAGATTGGCGAAATTGTTTCCGGAACCGTGGCGGCGCCCAAGAATCGGCGCATTGTTTTCAAATCCGTGGGTATGGCGATTGAAGATCTGGCCGGCGCGAGGCTTGTGTGGCAGGCGCGCAGCGATCAGGCTCTCCGAAAGGAACAATGCCGGCTCGCGTAAGTGCTTCGAGCCAATGCAGTTACCGCGCTGGGCGGACGGTGCTCCCGGTGGCACGAGCCTGAATTGCAACCCCCGCAGCAGGAATCCGTCAAAACTAGTGAGGAATTTCACCGCCTTTTGATGCGGGTGGCGAGTTTTAAACGCCCGTCCGTCAAGGCCAGGGGACTCACGAGTTTCTTGCCCAACCGTTCAAGACAATTGCTGGAAGAGCCATCGGCGAGACAAAAAGTTGGAATCTGAGAGCGGGTAAATGAACCAAAAACACGGTGGCACGAAAATTGTTCTGGAGGACATCACGACGACGCGAGCCAATCCCACCCAAGGGGGATTCGTATATGCAGCGTGAAGTCACAACAACCCTTTCCTTGGCGGCAATGTCGATTGCGCTGATGACACCGGGCCTGATCGAGGCGCAAAGTTCGGCGATCGAGGCACAGCCGGCAAGGGCCTCTGCCGGAATACGATCGGGAGAAGACGAAGCAATGCAGATGGTTTCTGCGCGCGTGGCGCTGCGCCAGACCGTGGATGCCAACAAGGTGAAGCCGGGCGACCAGATCCGCACCACCTTGAGCGGCAAGGTTCTTTTGAAGAACGGAACCGAACTGCCATCGGGGACCGTGATTGTAGGCGTGGTGGTGGCGGACGATATCCAGAGGAGCGCAACGTCGCGGCTGGCGCTCGACTTTAACAAAGCTGAGTTGAAGAACGGAACAACGATTCCGCTCAAGGCCACGATGGTGGGTCTCTACCCCCCGGCGACCGAGGATGAAGAAGGGAATCCGCTGATGCCCGGCGGCCAGCAAGTGGAAACGTGGAGCAATCATTCCGATGCCGTCGATGAGATTGGTGCGCTGCCGGGAGTGGACCTGCACAGCAAAGTGTCCAGCAATGAATCGGGCGTGCTGGTGTCCACCTCAAGGCATGACGTGAAGCTGAATTTGGGAAGTGAGATTGCGCTGGCGGTGGCTGGCGAGCCGACCAGCGGCGAGTAAGTTCCATCCGAAGCGATGGCAGGGGTGCGGGTGGGATCGATGGACCGTTCCCCGGCAAGCATGGATCGAAGAGTGGACCCTGATGAGAGCAGACCCCATAGCAGACCCCATGACGGGCAGCCCCATGGCGCCGCGCGGATTGACCGAGCCATGGGGTTTCTGCTTTTTCGAGTCCGCGCGGGGCCATCGATGAGCGAAGCGGGGGTGTTTCGCGTCTTTTGTTCCAGGTCCTGACACCCACTGTGTGAGCCCAATCTGGAATCAGGACTGGTCTGGCAGCGGGACAAACTGCGCGCAAAACGATACTCTGAGAGCGGCAACCGGTTTGGCTGCGGCCCCGTCAAGTTTGGATGACGGGTATTCAGATTTCGGATTTCGGTTCAGGATTTCGGAACGGGGATTTCAGATCAGATTTCAGTTCGGATTTCAGAACAAGGAGCAGAAATGAAGTACCCACGGTGGGCAAGAGAGGCATCTCATTCATTTTCGCTCCTGTTTCTTTCTGTGTGCGTGCTTTCCACGGCCGGGTGCGGCAATTTTTGGCAGGCTCCTTCGGGTACGACGACGACCACCACCGGCAGCACCTGCACGACGAACTGCACGACGGCCAGCAGCGGGAATTTCTACATTCTGAACGCCAGTGCTACTACGGCGTCCGAGATCGAGGGCTTCGCCGTTGTGAACGGCGCGCTGACGCCGATTAGCGGCAGCCCGTGGACGCTTGCAGGAACGGGATATTCGATGACCGTTTCGCCCAACGGAGATTTCCTCATGGTGGCGACAACATCCGGTGTGTTCTCCTATCCGCTTACGAACGGCGCTCTGGGTGCGGGCGTGCAGGCTACGACCGATCAGGCCTTCGGTGTGCAGGTGGATGCGACCAACACGTGGCTCCTTGAGGCGATTCCGGGGACGGGCGGGGTGAGCATCGGTGCGGTGCCCATCAACAGCTTGACGGGCGCGGTCACTGGCACGGAACAGACGGCGTCTTTTACGGTGACCAATGCTAGCGTGCAGCCGAATCAGATGGTCATCTCCGGAGACAATGACCACATTTTTGTCTCGCTGGGTGCAGGTGGGACGCTTGTGGATACGTTCAACTCTGGCGTGTCGAGCGGCGCCAATCCGCTCGGTTCGACAGCCAGTACAATTCCGGTGTTGACCTCCGGCGGCACTTCGCTCTCGGTGGGCGTGGATGCGGGCACCGCGCCGGGGCTGTTCTACATCGGGGAAACACTGGCTTCTGCGGGCACCACCGGAGGGTTGCGGATCTTCAACTACAGTTCGCTGGGAACTCCGACCCTGACCCAGGTAAGCGGCTCGCCCTTTGCCAGCGGCGGACTGGCGCCGAACTTCATTTTGCCGGCTACCCAAGGGGGCTACGTGTATGTGGCCAATGGAGAGGGTACCACGGCGGCGGGCAACATTACCGGATTCACCATTACCTCGACGGGCACGACGACTTTGACCTACTCGGTGAAAACGGGCATGTCGACCGCGGCCGGAGTTGACCCGCTTAGCATGGCGGAGGATTCGACGGGCACGTTTGTGTTTGAGGTTGGCTCGCTGGGCAGCCCGTTCTTTGACAGCTACACGTTTGACACCACGACGCTCGGCCAGCTCGATTCGCAGCTTTCGTCGGCGACCTCCACAGGCTCGATTGCAATTGTGGCGACGCCCTGATGAACAGAGGCGCAGGTTCGAGAGGGCCGTTTTCGGGTGCCTCTTGACCCTTGATGATTGCGGTTCATGGCGGGGCGCCAGGTCGGCGAGCGGATGTTCCCGCCCGCGGCAGGAATGCGTTCGGTGTCCGCTTAACCCTGTCGACGATCGTGGGAAATGCTATGCTGAGTGAGAACGCCATTGGTTGTGCTCACGCGATCCCCCATCCCATTTGTTGGTTGCGCCAAACGCCCTGGAGTTGCTGCGTCTGGACTGCTTGCCCTTTCCCTGATGGGGCTTTTGGCAGGCTGCGCGCGCTTTCACCCGCAACTGCATGAGACGGTGTATGTCTCCGCGCGGCAGATGTACCTGCATGATCGCGTGGCGGCGGTATCCAATCGCGTGGCCGAAGTGGTCAATGGGCAGCCTCTCGAAGTGCTCGAGCACGGACGACGCTTTCTGAAGGTGAAGACCGAGAAGGACGAGATTGGCTGGATCGAAGAGCACGCGGTGATCGGCGCCAAAGTCTACGATACATTTGCCCAGCTTGGGAGCCAGCATAAGCAGGATCCGGTGATTGCGACGGCTTCGGTTCGCGACGATGTTTACCTGCACAACCTGCCAGGACGAGAGACCGAGCACTTCTACCTGCTGGGGGAAAATGCCAAGGTGCAGCTTCTGGCGCGCGCCTCGGTTCCCAAAGTGGCACCAGCTGCGCCCAAGCCGGCGATTGCCCAGGCGGCAGCGCCGGCTCAAGGAAAAGGGCAGCCTGCGGCTCTGCCGAAGGCGGCTCTGCCGGCGCCGAAGCCCGCTCCCGTTGCCCGGCCGGCGGTCCCTGCCGAAGATGTGCCGCCGGTGCAGATGGAAGATTGGTGGCTGATCCGGGATGCCGGGGGGCATACGGGCTGGCTGCTGGCCGGTCGTGTGGATGTGGATGTGCCGGATGAGGTGGCCGCGTATGCCGAAGGCCAGCGCATGGTGGGCGCCTATGTCCTCACCAAAGTCGAGGACAGCCAAGCGACGACTGCCGACCATGAGGTTCCCGAATATGTGACCGTGCTGAGTCCAACCGCGGCGGGGCTGCCTTTTGATTTTGATCAGGTCCGCGTTTTTACCTGGAGCCTGAAGCGGCATCGCTACGAGACGGCGTTCCGGCTGCATCCGATTCAGGGATTTCTGCCGGTAAAAGTTGGCTCCCAGGCCGGGCCCAAAGGCGGGACGGCGCCGACGTTCAGCTTTGAGATTGGGAGCGGCGACGCGATGAGCGTTGACGCAACGAGCGGCGTCTCGCGGCCGGTGGCGCCGCGGACGCTGACCTACGAGATGCTGGACACGCAGGTAAAGCGCGTCGGGCCGGATATGGGACCGATTCCGGTCGGGCATCTTGCGGGGGAGCCGGGCAAGGCTGGCAAGGGAGCCAAGGCGGCGAAAGGCAAAAAACGCGGATAGCTTTCGCGGAACGATCGGATCCGCGACAATGATCCGTGATCCGATCCGTGATCCGGGCGCCCCATTGCCTATGTTGTCACGCCCCACTGCTGGCCTGCATCAGGAGTTCTCAAAAAGCTATCGACAGCTCCTTCTTTTGGATCGGATCGCGGTGAAGGGGCACCCAGGGATCGGTTCCCGGCTAGCTGCGGCGCCTGCGCAACTCCAGTTCCACGACGCGCTGCATCTCAGCTTCCGGGGCCGGCTTGCCGGTCCAGATTTCAAACTGACGGGCGCCTTGCTGCACGAACATCTCCAGGCCGGTGATGACGGGGAGGCCGCGTTCACGGGCCAGCTTGAGAAGAGGCGTTTCCAACGGGTTGTAGACCATGTCGAAGACCAGCCGGGCGTTGAGCTCGTCTTTCTGGATGGGCATGGCCTGCTTGTTGCCGGCCATCCCGCAGGGGGTGGTGTTGATCAGCACATCAAATTGCTGCTTGGCGAACGCCTCATGCTTGAGCGATTTGGCCTTGGCTTTGCGGGCAAGGGCTACGGCGGTTTCATGGGTTCGGTTGACGATAAAAACCTCCGCGCCCTGCTCGACGAGCCCAAAGACGGCGGCTCGGGCCGCGCCGCCGGCGCCGAGGACGGCGATGCGCGCGCCCTTGAGCCTGAGGCGCTTTTCGAGCGGCCGGATGACGCCGGCAACGTCCGTATTGAAGCCGACGATGTTGCCATCGGAGCCGACGCGCAAGGTGTTGCAGGCGCCGATTTTGGCCGTCAGCGCGTCCCGGTTGGCAAGGTGGGGAAGCACTTCCTGCTTGAGCGGCATGGTGACGGCTACGCCGGCCAAGGGAAGCTCGCGGAGCAGGGTCAGCAGGTCGTTGAGGGTGCGGGTCTTCAAGGGCAGAAGGACGGCGTTCACGCTCTCCCTGCGGAACGCGGTCGAGTGCATGAGCGGGGAAAGGGAGTGGGCGATGGGGTTGCCGGCGACGCCGAAGATGCGAGTGGCCTTATCCAGCTGATCGAAGCGGTACAGATCGCGGAGCACCTGCGCCGACACCTGGCCGGGAGCGGTCTCGGTGCCGTCAGAGAATGCGGCGAAGGTAAAGGCCGCTCCGGCGCGCGGGCCAAGAACGCGGCTGACCAGGCCCTCCTCACCCATGGCGATGCCGATAACCTGCGCGGAAACGGAATGCTCCTCGATCAGCTTGAGGACGGCGAGGTTGTCGGCCAGGGACTTGGCGGTGGAAACGACTTTGACGAACTCCGGTGCGAAGGTCTCGATACGCTGTGCAGCCTCCTGCAGGCCTTTGGTACGGGTGAAGTCGTGGAAGCTGATGAGCAGGGCGGCGCCCGTGGCGCGCAGGCCGTCGCGGAACTTTCTGAGGGTGGCGGGCCTGGCTTCCTCTGCGGATTCCACTTCGAGGTCGACGATCTGGCAGCCGGAGGTGGCGGCTGCGGACAGGATATCCAATTCCGCGGCCAGCGCTCCATGGAAGTTGCCACCGAACCCCTGGCGGCGGCAGGTGGCGATGGCGGTGACATCCCGGTGGAGGTCGAGAAAATCCTTGATTTTGGGCAGGGCGGCGGCGGGTTTGGGCAGGAAATCGAGGCGGAACTCGAGAAACCGGGTGTCGGCGCGGGCAATTTCGGCGCGTTCCAGCAGTTCCGCCGGTGAGGCGGCCTGAATGGCCACGCACAACCGGGGGACGCGGAGCCGGTGCAACGCCGGTGGCGCAACAGGATCAGCCGGCTTGGGATTGGTAGGCAGTATGGGCATCAATTGACGCATCTTAGATGGGTTCCAGCGCGGATGCAAATCGGCAATGCCGGCACCCCGTGCCAACCGGCCGAGAGCGCGAACCCGCCCGGTTGTGGCAACCTAGGAGTTTGAGGAGTTTGCCCACGATGCCTGCTGAGATTCCAGTCACCGCTTCTGAAGACCTTCATTGCTGGGAGGGCGGCGGAGCCGCTTCGGCCACGGCGCTTACTGCCTGGGTGGGCGCGCGCCTGGCTGCACATGAGGCCGCGCTGGCCGCGCTGCTGGCGGTCGAAGGGCCCAGGACGGCAGACAACTCCCTCCGGCTCTATGACGAGGCCATTGAACAGCTGACACTGGCTGGGGCACAGGCAGGAGTGCTCAATTCCGTGGCTTCCGACAAGGCGGTTCGGGATCAGGCGCAGCAGGAGGCGCAGCGCGTATCGATGGCAGGGAACGCGCTGAGCCTCAATCGGGATGTCTACGAGGCGCTCGAGGCGATCAATCTGGACGGTGCCAGCGCGGCAACCAAGCATTTTGTGGAGCGAACGCTTCTCAGCTATCGGCTGGCCGGCGTCGACAAGGACCAGGCCACGCGTGAGCATTTGCAGGCGCTGCATGAAAAGGCCACGCGGCTGGCTCTCGAATTCAGCCGCAACATTCAGGAAGGCGGCAAGAGCATTGAGGCCACCGAGGCGGAGCTGGAGGGGTTGCCGGCAGACTATCTGGCGCGCCACGCGGTCGACGGCGCGGGCAAGGTTACGCTGACGACTGACCAGCCGGACATGCAGCCGGTGATGACGTTTGCTGCCAACCCGGCGCTGCGGGAGCGGATGTTTCTGGCCTACAACACGCGCGCCTATCCCGTGAACCAGCAGATTTTGCTGGACCTGCTGGCGACGCGGCAGGAGATTGCCACGGTTCTCGGCTTCCGCAGCTGGGCTGACCTGGCGACGGCGGACCAGATGATGGGCTCGGCGGCCAACGTGCGGACGTTTCTGGCCAAACTGGATGAGGCCAGCCTGGACGGCGCCCGCCGCGAGCACGAGCTGATTCTCAGCTTCGCGCGCCAGCGCCAGCCGGAGTTGAAGGCGATCGACATGACCAGCCGGGCGTACTGGTATGAGCAGTTCCGGCGCTCGGCGTTCGATTTCGACTCGCAGTCGGTGCGGCCGTACTTTCCCTATGCTCAGGTGGAGGCGGGGGTGCTGGAGACTGCGGCGCGGCTGTTCAAGATCGAGTTTCGACGCTCGGATGCCTCGGCGTGGCACGCCGATGTTTCCGTGTTCGATGTGTTTGACCTCGGCAAGCGCGTGGGACGCTTCTATCTCGACATGCACCCGCGCGAGGGTAAGGACAAATGGTTCTCCGCAACGCCGGTTGTTACAGGGGTTCGCGGCCGCACGCTGCCGGAGGCCGGACTCATCTGCAATTTTCCCAAGGGCGAGGAGAACGATCCGGGGCTGCTGCAGTACAGCGACGTAGTGACTTATTTCCACGAGTTCGGGCACCTGATGCACGCCATTCTGGGCGGGCAGACGGAGTGGGCGGGGCTGTCCGGCTTTGCGACCGAGGGCGATTTTATCGAGGTGCCGTCGCAGATGCTGGAGGAGTTTTTCCGCGACGAGAAACTGCTTCAGGCTTTCGCCAAACATTTCGAGACGGGCCAGGTGCTGCCCGCAGAGACGATCAGGAAGATGAAAACTGCCGGAGCGTTTGGGCGCGCCGATTGGGTGCGCTCGCAGCTGTTTTACACGACACTCTCGCTCGACCTGCACGACCAGAATCCGGCTTCAATGGATCTGGATGTGGCCACCAAGCGGCTCTATGAGGGATTACAGCCGTGGACCTGGTTTGAAGGCAATCGGATGTACGCCAGCTTCGGGCATCTGACGGGGTATTCGTCGAACTACTACACATACGCCTTCGACAAGGTGATTGCCCTGGACTTCTTCCAGCAGTTTGATCCGGCGGATCTGCTGGGTTGCGCTGCGGGCGGGCGCTATCGACGGTTGGTGCTCGAGCAGGGCGGGTCAAAACCCGGAAGAGAAATGGTACGCGATTTCCTGGGCCGGGACGAACAGTTCCAAGCGTTTTCAAACTGGCTGAATGAAGAGTTCGAAGGGCAATTGCTGGAAGCCTCTCGATGACTTCCGACGACTTCCGCCGGATTGCGCTCAGCTTTGCGGGCGCGGAAGAGAGCTCGCACATGGGGGCGGCGGATTTTCGTGTGGGCGGGCGCATCTTTGCAACACTGGCTTCGGTTGCAGAGGGGTACGGCAACCTAATGATCACGGTGGAGCAGCAGGCGGCGTTCGTTGCCGAGCGGCCGGGTCTGTTTCTTCCCGTCCATGGCGGCTGGGGACGGATGGGAATTACCCATATCCGGCTGGCGCCGGCCGATGAAGACACGTTGACGGGTGCGCTGCACACGGCGTGGAAGCTGCGCGTGGAAAAGAACCGGAAGGGCGGCGGGAAGAGCGGTTCGACCACCACGCGGGCATCGGCAGCCAAGAGGCGGCCGGCCAAGCGGCCGAACGGGAAGTGAAATGAGAGTAGAGGGTTCGGACCCCCGCAATTCAGCACAAGCAGAATAGAGGTAGGCGAGGCTACGTTTCAGCTCAAGTTCCGCAAGGACTGGACGCAAGCAAAGCCTCTTGCCCAGGCTTTAGCTGAGAACATTTGCCCGAAGCTTTCTCAGATTGGTTTTATTGTTCCTATGCCTGCATCGTCTCAGAGAGTCCGCCAACCCGTCACTGAAGTAGCCAACGAACTGGGAGCCCTCCTGAAGATATCTGTATTCAGCAATAAGATACCTGTATTCAGCAATATGCCGATAAAGGCCAAAAACGGAAAGTCCCTTAAGGATTTGAATACGAAGGATGAGAAGATCGATGCGATCGGAAACAGCTTCAGTGTGAACGATGAGATCTCAAACGATGGGCGGTGGAACGTACTCGTTGTCGATGACCTGTTCCATACTGGGCATCAATGGAGACAGCCTGCAAGGTGTTGCGGACATACCGTAAAGTTGGGAAATCTATGTAGCTGCGTTGACTTGGAGATCGTGAATGAACACTAGAGAGTTTTCATCGCTGGTTCGATGAACATCTAACACCTTGATTCCAAAGTCAAGGTGCGCATCGACAACATCGTGGATCAGGACTTTGAAGTCGTGGTGGGCGATGCTGACGGTGTCGATACATCGATCCAAGCGTATCTGTTCGATCACGGCTTAGAGAAGGCTACGGTCTTCTGTAGCGGGAAGCGGCCTAGAAACAACGCAGGTAACTGGCCCGTTCAGCGTGTGGAGACAACCCATGCAGGCGGGTCGCGTGCGTTCTTCACCGCCAAAGACATTCGCATGGCCGAGGTGGCAGAAGCACAAAGTGAACTCCTGAGAAAGCGCCTGCATCGCATGGATCCATCTCCCTTACAGAGCTCCGGCCTGAGATTTCGGCGGGGAAATGGCCACTATCGCACCAAGATTGAACATTGCACCAAAATATAAAATGGTGTACGGTGTGAGCATGAGAATGACTGTCAATCTTGATCCGGACGTGTATGGCTTTACCTCCGCGTATGCAGGGGCAAAGGGAATCGCGTTGTCCGCCGCACTCAATGAACTGGTTCGCCGCGCCGAGCAAGTGCCAGAGCCGGGGAGCGATTCGCCCAGGCTGAAGACAAGCCCGCATGGGTATCTTGTGATCGCCGGCACGGGCGATGTGCTCACCCCGGAGATGGTGAAAGAAGCTGCGGAGGATGAGCTTGTCTAAGGCCCCTCGATACCTGCTCGATGTGAATGTGTTTCTTGCGCTGGTATCCGAAAATCACATTCACCATCAGCTCGTGACGACGTGGTTCAACACTCCGGGCCTCCGGTGGGCCATCTGCCCGTTTACCGAAGCAGGTTTTCTTCGCAACGCGACCGCACCCCGTTCAGGCCAGATAACCATGAGTGAGGCCACGGCAGTTCTCGCGAGAATGGCGCAGCAGCCGGGGTATCACTACCTGCCCATCGCTGCCGGCTGGCAGACGCTATGCAGCCCCTTCTTTACGCGGCTATACGGCACCAAGCAGGTCACGGACGCCTACCTGTTG
>DATDLS010000532.1:0-5042 GCA_036519195.1 Occallatibacter sp.
AACGGCGCCGAGCAACCGGTAGTGGGACTCGCTCCGGGCAGGCAGAAGCCCAACAGAGGGTTCTTTTGTTGGTTAGCAAGCGAACTGAGGAATTGGCCCTGGTAAAGATCAAATGCGCTGCCGTGGAAAGAGTTGCTTCCGGACTTGGTGATGTAATTCACCACTGCACCGGCATTGCGACCATATTGGGCGCCGTATTGGTTTGAGATGACTTGAATTTGCTGGATGGCATCCTGGCTGCCGAAGAACACCAGCGTCCCCCCGACTGTATTGTCGTTGTTTGACTGGCCGTCGATTTCGTAATTGTTGTAACGCGAGCTCTGTCCGTTGACGGAAAAGTTGTCGCCGTTGGAGTTCGAAAAGCTGTCAGCACCCGCGCCGACCACACCTGGTATCAGCTCAGCCACAGTATCGAAGCCGTTGTTGAGAGGTAGGTTGGCCATCGTCTCAGCATTGAACGTCGTCGTCACCTGCGAGTCGGTGGTCTCAAGGAGTGAGGCCGCAGAGCCGTTGACTTCGACCTCCTCGGCCTGCGCGGTCGCGACATGCAGTTTCACTTCATTCAAACTGGAAGTGGCGCCGGAGACAACCTGAACGTTGTTGACGTCTTCGATTGCGAAACCGTTCGCCGTGATGAGCGCATTGTAGGTTCCGATCGGAACCAGGAAAAACTTAAATGAGCCATCGGCAGCCGACTTCTGGTCTAGCTTGACGCCAGTCGCCAGATTGGCGATTTGAATTTGCGCGCCGGGAACGACAGCTCCGGATTGATCGGTTACAACTCCAGAAACCGTACCTGTCGTAATACCCTGGCTGAGCGCGAGCGGGGCCGCGACGCAAGTGAGTAATCCCAATAAGAAGTTTCTGGCCGAATGCAACATAACTAGCTCCATCAAATTCGCCGAGATCGTCGTGGTTGTGGCCCTGCCTCTCCAATTTTTTGGCCGTCATCGGTCGGGTAACCGCGCTGAGCAGGTGATGTCCTCCATGGCGCGAAGTGATCGCCATAAGGCAATCAACTTCGCCGTTCGCAGAAGAACGGTCGACTGCTTCTGCCGTCAGGAAAAGCATAAGCAGAGCGAGTTTGGCTAGAAGTCAACTTTCAATGCAAACTGGCCAAACCGTCGCTCATCGTGGTTGCCGCCGGTAGCCAACGTGCCAAGTCCTCCCTTCAGCTCCTGAACATAGAGCGGCGTGGCCGTAGAGAGCGTGAGTGGGGGAGTAATGTCGTATTGCAGGGTTGTAGTGTTCGCGTAGAAATTGTGGCGGTTCAGGACATCGATGCCGTCCGCGGAGAACTCTACTCCCACGCGTTCGGTGATCGCGAATGTCTTATGGAGCGATGCATCGATGTTCCATGCGCCCGGACCGCGGATCGAGTTGCGGCGCATCATGTCGCCTGGGAATGGCCCGAAGTCAGAGATGCCCAGAGTGTTGTTGAGGGGATCAAGGTTCCTCGGAAGCGGAATATTCAGGCCATTGAAGTTGTTGACGCCCAGCACCTGCGGTTTTTTGCTGACCGCCTCGGAATAGAAAGGTGTAGCAGGCTCCAGGCGGGGAATTGTGACTTCGGTTTCGTCCTCACTTTCGTCGAAGACCGAAAATGGAATCCCGCCGCGCGCGGTGTAGATACCGGAAAGCGCCCAGCCACCCAGAGCCCGATGCGCAATTCCCTTTCCCTGCTTGAACCATGGTGTCTGCCAGATGGGAGCGACGGTCAAGCGCTGGCGCACATCATAATCGGAGCTGCCCCAATCAAGGCGCGGATCCGCCAGCGAGGTATAACCGAGCGATCCAATATAACCCGATCCGCCCTGCAGGCTGTCACCGAAGGTGGAGCTCAGATCGTCGAGAGCATGGGACCAGGTGTAATTGGTGCTCAGGCTCAGACCCGTTTGATGAAGGTTCTGCATCTGCACCCTAACGTTGAGACCGTCATAGGCGCTGCCGGCTGCGCTCCCTCGCATGTTTACGTTGGTATATTGCGCGTTGGGGCGGGTGAGGCACTCCGAGGCGTTCAGACCGGCCTCACCCATGGTTTCTCCTGCGGCGATCAGTGCATTCTCAGTGTTGATATTGTGGAGACCGGAACCGGCACAATTTGTGCCTATGAAGTTTGGATCGCCGAGATAAACCTGGCCGGCGCCCTGCTCATTCACGTTGGCAAGATCGTAAAGATGGTCTCCCTTTGCGCCGACATAAGCTAGCTCAAAGAGTGCTCCACGGGCGAATTGGTGTTGAACGGCGAGGCTCCAGAACTGGGTTTGTGCGACCTCGATGTTCTGATCGAGATGGCGAAGCTCAACCGGAGGCAGAAATTGTGGTCCGATGGATTGTCCCAGCGGGCCAAGATCCTGGGTGGTTACCGTAGCGATACAGCTTGCATCTTCTGGAGAACAGGCATCGCTGATCACTGCGCTGGCTGGCGGATTGAAGCTGGCGTTATAGGTTACGTTGCCAAAGTTGCGCTCGTAGCTGATGCCATAGCCGCCGCGAATACTGTCCCGGCCATTGCCGAAGATGTCATAAGCAAAGCCGACCCGAGGCGCAAAGGTTCCCCAGCGGGATTTCCAAAAGCCGTGTGCTGCACTCTGGTCGGCAATCTCGACTTGTCCGCTCCGGACCTGCGCTTCAAGGCTGTCACCAGACCCGAAGTAGAAATTGGAGTCGAGATTTGGCTGGTTGTTGTGCTGCACGCCATAGTGCTCATAGCGGAGACCCGCGTTAAGGGTCAACTGCGGCGTCACCTTATAGCTGTCTTCTGCATACCCGGCCCAGTCCTTGTAGCGATAGCTGCGGGCAAAGGGCGCCTCGACAACGGGCGTCTGGATTGCGCAGGAGGGATTGTTGATGACATTGCCAAAGTTGCCGTCGGTGATCGAGGTATCGGCAGAGCACGGAAGCTTGCCCTGGGGGTCGACGCGCGTCTCGAACATGGTAAGAGATGCGCCGTTGGGATTTCCCGCGGTGTTCATCATGTCGTTCAAGCTGCTCTGGAACGTGCCGCCAAGCTGCTCAACGGCCTGAGCATAGGCGCCGGAAGCATAATTCAACTGGATGTAGGTTCCCAGGAATCCGAAGCGCATGGAGTGTTTGCCTTTGGTCCAGGAGAGATCGGGTTCGACCTGGATCGTGTTTTGAGGACCGCCAGCCGGGACGCCGCCGAAGCCTGGCTCGCTAAGGTTTTCCAGGCCCGGCATCTGAATGAATGAGCCGGTATTCGGGTCGGTGGGCGAGACAAACATCAGGCTGGGAACGTTGATGAGCGAAGGGTCAAAGGAGGTATTTTCGTTAAAACGCGTAAAGCTCGCCTTCACACTCAGAAACAGGTTGGGCGAAAAGATATGGGACAGACTGTAGAGATAACTCTGGTTCAGGAAGGTGGTGCCGGTGTCGTACTGTGGATAGGCGCTGTAGGTGTTCGATCCGGGAAGTTGGATGGAGTTCTCGCGGCCACCGCGAAAGAACATCTGGGTCTTGTCGGTGGGATTGTAGTCTAGGCGGCCGACCAGATCGTAGGTGTTTTGAGGAATGCCGCCACCCGCATCGAAGGGGGCGTTGAAGTTGACGGTATCGAACATCGGGGTCGACGCGGGGATCGGTGTTGTGTTGTTGACAGATCCAAAAGTTACGCCTGTGGCCGCAACCTGCCCGACCGTCGAGGCTACGCCTGCGGACTTGAGCGTCGTTTGGCCGTAGGTTTTGTAATAGGCCTGGATGTTCGTGGGCATCGAGGCGATGAAGGCGGGATCGAAGACTTCCTCGCTTTCGGTGGCGGCGCTGCGCACTCGTGTCCACTCCGTGCTCTCAAAGATGAAAATCTTGTCCTTCTTGATGGGGCCGCCGGCTGCGTATCCAAATTGGTTGCGAGTATAGGTGCCTTTCGGGTCGGGCAGAGGCCCAGTCTCGCCGCCCGCGAGATATGCCGCGTTGGCCGCGTCGTTGCCGTAGGTATTGGCGGTATAGGCGGAGAGGCGATTGAATTCCCAGGCCGATCCATGGAAGTTGTTGGTACCGGCCTTGGTGGTGACGTTGATGACGCCGCCAGAGGCGCGGCCGTACTCAGCTGAATAATTACTGGTGATAACGCTGAATTCCTGGGTGCCGTCCAGGGGAACGTCTTCGCCGATAGCCTGGGAGAATACGGAAATATTCTCCACCCCGTCGAGGAGGATTTCGGTGCCGGATTCGCGCTGGCCGTTGAGTGAATAGCCCACGCCGCGATTTTGCTGGTTCTGTCCGCTGCCCGTTTGGTCGATGGCGCTTGCGCCGCTGTTAGTGCTATTGTCGCCGCCAGAGACATTTCCGGCGAGAGCGACGAAATCGTAGGGGTTGCGAGTGAGGCTGGGGAGTTCGGCAAGCTGCTGTGTATCGACGACCTGTGACATCTCCTGGGTCTGGGTGTTGACCTGCGCGCCGCCCTCGCCAACCACCTGCACCTCGGTGGTAGTCGCGTTGACCGAGAGCTTGGCGTCGAGAGTCACGTGACCGCCCACGGTCACTTCGGCCCTGGCGACAAAAGGTTCGAAGCTGCTGGAGATAACCCTTACCTGATAAATAGCCGGCTCGAGGCCGGGCACCATGTAGACGCCGGATTCCGAAGATACGGTGCTCCGCACGGTATTGGTACCGAGGTCCTTAATGGTAATAGCTGCGTTGGGCACCGCGGCACCCGTTTGATCCATCACCGTGCCGGCAATTTGCCCGGTTTCGACCTGCGCGTTGAGTCGCAATGCCATTGCCGTCAATGTCAGCATGATGAATAGGGATACAGAACCCGGAATGGGTTTAGAAACTCTCATAGATGCCTCCGAAAAATTCAGCAGCGGGCCTATGTTCACTTCTTTGCAATGCGTGGTGTTGCGTAACGCGTGTCGTCCCAGCCACACTCTGGCTCAAAGCGCCATAGGTGCCTGCAACGGACGATCGCGTTTGGCATTGCGAACGACTGCTCCAGCCGAGTCAACAAATGTGCCCCTAAAGCTGAGGACAACGTCGCTCTTATTTCCGTTCTGCTATTAAGTCGAACGGCGCAGGAGTCA
>DATDLS010000533.1:0-6013 GCA_036519195.1 Occallatibacter sp.
TGGGCAAAAACGACCGTTTGTGGCACACTTCTTGCATGGCCCCTCGCCGCACCTTTGTGAACGACGTATCTGTGAAGGCTGCGCTGTACGCGCGGGTGTCGAGCGACGACGGGCGTCAAACGGTAGCCAACCAGGTGCGACAGTTGCGCGAGCTGGCTGTGGCGCGGGAGTTCGAAATCTTTCGTGAATACACGGACGAGGAAACGGGCACCAGCGCGAACAGGGCTTCATTCCTCGCGCTGTTGCGGGACGCGAGATTGAGGCGGTTCAGGGTTCTTCTGATAACTGATCTGGATCGTTTGACACGAGAGGGAGCTGCGGCCGGCTTCGCTCACCTGGCTGAGCTGGACCGCTATGGGGTACGGGTGGTGAGTCTCGGCCAGGGCTGGCTCGACTACGATCCGCGGATCGATGAAGACCCTGAGCTGCGAGAGATGCGAAACATCCAGACAGCGGTTGCTTTGACCTGGGCCGCGCTTGAGCGGCAGAAGATCTCTCGCCGAACGAAGGCCGGTCTCGAACGCGCTCGAGGTGAGGGCAAGCGCTTGGGCCGCAAGCCGGTCGATGCTACTGGTGAGCAGGTATGTCAGCTGCTTTCAAAAGGGACCTCCATGTCGCACGTGGCGGTCAAGCTTCATATCAGCCGTCGCACGGCGTATCGTTTACGCGACCGATTGCAAGCGAGCAACCAATAGATGGCGGGCATCGGCGACACGGTTTATCCGCAACTGAAGACTGCTCCTTCCGCCAAGGAGCTCGCCGACGTGTATACGCCGAACTTCGTCGAGCTGGTCTGGGCGGAGAAGAGAACAAAGGAACCGGCGCCGCGAGTGGGTCTTCTGGCATTGCTCAAGACCTTTCAACGGCTCGGATACTTTGTGTCGTTATCGGACGTGCCTCTCTGCTTGCTCGAACATATCGCCCGGTCGGCCGGGTACGATTCGATCCCAGCGGAGCTGTTTCGCTACGACGCCAGTTCGGTTCGTCGCCGGCACATGCTTCTGATCCGGGATTACGCCGCGGTCAAGGCATGGGGAGAAGATGCCGAGGCTGCAATGGAGAAAGCGAGTCGGGATGCCGCGCATACGCTTGAAGATATTCCCGACATCATCAATGTTGTCCTTGAACAATTGGTTCGGCAACGGTTCGAACTGCCGGCGTTTTCGACTCTTCTGCGGGCCGCGCAGCATGCCCGCGCGCTGGCCAATCGAGAGTATCAGTCACTGGTCTGCGACCGGCTCGATGCGGCTGCGCGGGAGCGGTTGGCCATTATGCTCACCCGCGTCGATGACGAAACCAAGAGCCCATGGCACCGACTGAAGGGGGAGCCGAAGCAGCCAACGGCCCAGAACAACCGCGACTTTCTCGACCACTTGGCATGGTTGAAGGAGCAGGCGATCATTCCCGCCATTTTTCGGGGTATTCCAGATGTGAAGCTGAAGCAGTTCGCGGCGGAAGCGAGGTCGCTAGACGCCGCATCGATGAACGATTTGACGGAGACGAAGCGCCTCACCCTTGCCGCGACCCTCGTATTTACGCAAACGGGCCGGGCGTTGGACGATGTTGCGGACATGTATCTCCGGCTCGTGCGGCGGCTTCACAATCAGGCCCGCACCGCTCTTTTGGAGTACCAGGCCGAGCATGTGGAACGTACCGACAATCTTGTCGCAATACTTCACGGCGTGACCCTGGCCTATCGAACCGAAGGTTCGGCGGAGCTGCGACTGTCCGCCATCGGCGAACAGATCGAACCGAACGGAGATAGAATTCTGGAGCAGTGTGAAGCGCATCAAGCGACTGCGGGGAGAAACTATCTTCCCTTTCTCACCCGCTATTACTCCCATCAGCGGGCCGCCCTCTTCAGTTTTCTGGAGAGCGTCGAGTTGCTCTCTACGTCCTCCGACAGGAGCATGACAGACGCCATCAAATTCTTGATTGCCCACCGGAAGAGCCGCCTGGACCGGCTTCCTATTAAGGATGGAGGCCCAGAGGACTCGGCTCTCGATCTCTCCTTCGTGGGTGAGCCATGGTGGCCCCTTGTGGTTCCGGGTACAAAGCTCAAGGAAAAGCCGGCGCATGTATCGCGGCGCTGGTTCGAGCTTTGCGCGCTCACGGAAGTGATGCGAGAGTTGAAGTCTGGCGATTTGTGCATCCCCGGCAGCGACCGTTACAGCGATTTCAGAGAGCAGTTCGTGAGCGAAGAGGAGTGCCTTCAAGGTCTCGCGTCCTATGCGGAACGCTCTGGCGTTCCCACGGAGCCGAAGGCTTTTGTCGCCTCCTTGCAAGACAGGCTGGAAGCGGCGGCACAGAAAGCGGACCGAGGATTTCCGGAAAACGAGTATCTGCGTTTCGAGAAGGGAGAGGCGATCCTGAAGCGTCTCCAGCGCAACCCCGATCCGGCCGGTCTCCACTCCTTCGAGCAGCTCTTGAAAGAGCGCATGACCCCGGCTGGCATTCTGGACGTGCTCGCGGATACGGAGGAATGGCTGAACTGGACGAGGCACTTCGGGCCGATCTCAGGCCACGACAGCAAACTTGCCAATCCGACCGAGCGGTATCTTGTGACCACCTTCTGCTATGGATTCGACTTCGGTCCAACACAAACCTCGCGTTCGATCCGTGGTCTCGACCGGCGGCAAGTAGCCTTCGTCAACCAGCGGCACGTCACCGAAGACAAGCTTAACGAGGCGATCACAACGGTCATCAACGGGTACAACCAGTTTCCCTTGCCGAAGATCTGGGGTCTCGGCAAACATGCCTCCGCCGACGGAACCAAATGGGACCTCCACGCCGAGAACCTCATGTCCGAGTACCATCTGCGTTATGGCGGCTACGGCGGAATCGGTTACTACATGGTCTCGGACATGTACATCGCTCTCTTCTCCCGGTTCACCACCTGCGGCTCCTGGGAAGGCCACAACATCCTGGACTATCTGGTCGAGAACGACTCGGATGTAATGCCGGATACGATCCATGCCGACACGCAGGGCCAGAGCGCGGCCATCTTCGGGCTAGCGCACTTGCTCGGCATTCAGCTTCAGCCCCGGATTCGCAACTGGAAAGGACTTCACTTCTTCCGATCGAGGCCGGAACTGCGCTACGAACACATCGACCTCCTCTTTTCCAAAACGATCGATTGGGATCTCATCGAAACCATGCTGCCGGAGATGCTGCGGGTCGCGGTCTCGATCGGGGCGGGCAGGATAAAACCCTCAACCATCCTCCGCCGGCTGGCAACCTACTCGCGAAAGAGCAAACTCTATTTCGCTTTTCGGGAACTGGGTCATGCTGTCCGTACAGGCTTTCTGCTCGACTACCTCTCCGATATCGAGTTGCGGCGGCTGATCCAGACAGCGACCAACAAAAGCGAACGTTTCAATCAGTTTCTCCAGTGGATCGCCTTCGGCGGCGGCGCGTTGGCTTCGGAAGGAATTCGCGACGAGCAGCGCAAGTTCATCAAATACAACCACCTCGTCGCCAATCTCTTGATCTTCCACAATGTTGTGACCATGAGCAACGCACTGGAACGGCTGGCGGCAGAGGGGTATGCATTGGACGCGGACCTCATCGCTTGCTCCAGCCCATACCTTACCGGGCATCTCAACCGCTTTGGACGCTACGCCCTCAATCGGGATAGGGTGCCGGAGCCGCTCGAAAGCGTTCGGGAATTCAAAATGCCCCCACGTGGAGAAATGCCCCCCAAAACAGCCCAGGTCGCAGTGTGACAATCCAACACGAATCCTTGCCGTGGGTGATTGTCCGGTTTGGCGGTCACACCCGGAATCCGCAGAATGCCTGTCCCAAAGTTCTCGATGAGCGCGATTTTTCGCCGACCGGGGCCGTGCAACTGCGAGTTGTCGGGCTGGTTACTCAAAACCTCGTTCTGACGGAAGCTTACATTCTGCTAGTTTGGCGTGGGGCGCTCGATGCTGTCGACGACGAGAACCTCGATCGGATCCCTGGCCGGAACGACCCCGAGACCGAGCTTCTCTTTGAGCGCGCTCTGAATCGAGGGTGCATCGGGCTCGCTGGCGGAGCCGCCACGCGCGACACGTGGCTGGCGGGCTAATCGACCTGACGCAGCCCCGTGGCGGGTTCGATGCTCAGCGTACGAAGCAGGGGCCCGAGCGATCCCAGCAGTGCGATAAGGGCGACTGCGCACAGCGGTGTGAGGAGAGACGCCGGATCGTTGGGCGAGATATCGTAGAGCATGCTGCGCAGCAACGGAGCCACAAACCATGCTGCACCCAGGCCTGCGACGATCCCGCCTGCAACCGCAAAGAGATGTTGCAGATTAACTGCAAGTGCCAAAGCAACCGCGTGCCTGACACGGAAAAGTTTAGACAGCGAGTTTGATCCCCGTTAACGAATCACCGTTAGATTGCCCTCCGGTGCATCCTCCCTGCTGTAGGCGGTGACTTGAATTCGGTCGCTGATTCATCGAAGACATCCACCAAAAGCAGCCTTTCCCTCGCGTAGCGCATGAACCCTGCCGTCTATCGTTTTCTTCATCCTCAACGGCCAAATAACCTGATGACGCTGAGAAGTACGACCGAAATTAAAAGTGCGATCAACCCGTGACCCACAAGCAGGACCTTGCGTCCAGCGCCTCTTCCTCGAAGAGTAAGTATTGCGCTCACGGGCCACAAAAGGAATATCCCAAAAATGACAAACATCATCCCAGTTCCTGTCTCTGCGGCCGAATTGTGGTAAATGTATCCCCCAAGAATCGACGACAGATTAGAGACCACAAGGATTGCGATAGCCCAATCGATCTTTCGTTGCGATCTTGCCGCAGCAGGCTCAGAATCCGGCCGTCGCCTCACCACAATTGATGCTCCTGAGAACAAGAGCCCAATCGCCAGAAAACCAAGGAATAGAAGAGCGAGTGGACCTACGAGGCCAACCGAAAACCAGCCATCTGAGAACCACATATATCTCCTCCATATGAAGTTTGAACACGTCTACTGCTCCAAGGTAGCTCAAGCGAAGCAAATTAGCTTCTAGCGCCAGAGCTACCGTATGCCAGACACGGAAAAGTTGGACAGCGAGTTTAAGCCTCGTTAGCGAAATCTCACTTTTATCGAACTAGATGCAACCAGGCATGGAGTTCAACACAACGCGAGGGGCGCTGAAAGAATGGAGTTGTTCGGGCGGACACGGTCGAACATCATCATTCTTCCAGCCTAACGAGCATCGCGGTCGGATTGTCGGCAACCCGTCAGTTATATAGTAGTTAGTAGAAAAGAAAGCGAAAAGCGCAATCTCCCCGAGCATTGCCAACCCATCGGGAAAACTTGGCACATGAGAGCGCTTAGTGCTGTATCAGAAGCGCCCCTCTCGGAAAACGGAAACCCGAGCTGTTTCGCGGGGCGCTCCAGATACAGCACTAAGACTTCGCGGTACTGATCTCAGTAGAACAAGGTGAAGGGTGCTACATTCGCAGCAGGTGCGAGACGATGGGACCACGATGCATAGCGGGAAATCGCTTGGGTTTGATAGTCCGCGCGGCACTGCTCCTGGTAGGCCTCTCTACCTACTTGATCTCCCCAGATGATGTTGTGTGGCGTTTCATCAGAACTGCTCCGCACGCCCGCGCATTGGAACATGTCTTATTCGGAATTGCCGCTGCCATCCTCGGCTTTGCCTTGCTCCTCAAGGTGAAGGCCAGCGCTCACCCGGAGAGTCGAGATCGCCACGGTCCTTCTCGTATCACAGCCGCCATTGCCAGCATATTGCAGGCAATCGGAATTGGGTCGCTGTTGCCTTTATCTGGCTTCCTACTATTTGTACTTGGCGATGTGGTCGCCAGTCTGCTTACGTATGGCAGACATTCTACTGTGGAAGATCCCAGAACTGAAGGGGAGGACTCCCGCCGAGCCTGCGGGCCGTTGCAGGCATTTCGATGGAGAGACGCTTTGGCCACACACATAGGCCTGTGCTGTGCCGTCCTCTCCATGGCCATTTTCAGCGTTGTGTTGATTGATCGAGTTGCCGATGTGCTGTTCGCAAT
>DATDLS010000534.1:0-4155 GCA_036519195.1 Occallatibacter sp.
GCGGCATCCGACATATCGGAAATTGCCTCCCCGGTCATGCGAAGCCGGAGCCAATCCTTTGGCAGCAGAACGCGCCGGACAAGCGCAAACAAGTCCGGTTCGTGTTCGCGGATCCAAAGCAGCTTCGGCGCGGTGAACCCGGGCATGGCGAGATTGCCGGTGATGGCACGCGAGCGCGGCTCCGCCGCTTCCAGGGCAACGCACTCAGCGCGGGCGCGACCGTCGTTCCACAGAATCGCCGGTCGCAACACACGGTCTCCGGCATCGAGCAAAACCGCGCCGTGCATCTGGCCCGAGACGCCGATCCCGCGGACTTGAAAGAGATCATGGTCCGGTCGAAGCTTTCCTATCGCAGTGAATGCCGCATGCCACCAGTCTTCGGGATCCTGTTCGGACCATGAGGGGTGCGGGTGTGAGATCGGAATAGGCACGCTTGCCTGCGCAACGACCTTACCGGAGTCACCTAGCAGCACTGCCTTTACGCCCGATGTTCCGAGGTCAAGGCCCAGATGCATTGCTGTGATACCTTTGCTCGTCGGCGCGTGAACTATGGACGCCGGTCTTGGGTAGTGTCTTAGAACTGATACACTACGTGTGCCGCGAACACACTGACCGCAAGGAAGGTGTGGAGCTGCAAGAGAGATGAGGGGAGGCCCCTCGGAGCCGGCGATCAGGAGCAGGCTCCAAACCACTGCGAGCTGCTGCCGTCAAAAGCGGTGGTGGTGAGCGTCGCAGAAAAGGCGGGACCTGATCCCGTCAGGTGAGATCCGGAGAGACGAGCGTAAGCGAACCGCTGATGACGTGCCGAAATTCACAGGACGGTGTCGAAACCGGAGGGAAGGTAGTGGCCTCCGGGATAAGTTTGGGCGGAGCCCTGAAGCCCGGCCCGAGCGACACCCGGCTTGGAGGCGGCGTGAACCCGGATCAGGCTCTGTTGCGGAACGCGGGAACCTGTCGTCCCGATGTGAAGGGAGAAGCTCAAGCGGGAAGTCCCCGCAAGAGCCAGAGTACCGATGCGGGGCACAGGGGCGGAGCAGCCCGTAGTAGGGATGAAGGTCCTGTAATGGGACTGGACCGAAGGGGCTGCGGTATCCTGCTGCGGCAGGCGGCCAACCGGTGACGGGAGGAGCCGCATGACCAAAGCGAAGCCGTTCGACATCCCGAAGCGGGAGGTCTGGGAAGCCTTCAAGAAAGTGAAGGCCAACCAGGGGGCGGCTGGGGTAGACGGACAGTCGATCGAGGAGTTCGAGGCCAGCCTCGCTGGCAACCTCTACAAGCTCTGGAACCGGCTGTCCTCGGGGAGCTACTTCCCTCCACCGGTGCGACGGGTGGACATCCCCAAGGCGAGCGGCGGCACGCGTCCGTTGGGCATTCCAACGGTGGCCGATCGTGTAGCACAAGAGGTTGTCCGCCGGTATCTGGAGCCGTGTTTGGAACCTGTGTTCCACGCAGACTCATACGGCTATCGGCCCGGCCGCTCGGCGATCGATGCAGTGCGCACAGCGCGCCAGCGGTGCTGGCGGTATGACTGGGTGCTCGACATCGACATCAAGGCGTTCTTCGACAGCATCGATCATGCGCTGCTCTTGCGTGCGGTTCGGCGACATACCGGCTGTCCGTGGGTGTTGCTCTATGTGGAGCGCTGGCTGAAGGCGCCAATGCAGAGGGAAGATGGCGTAATCGAGTCTCGCGATGCAGGGACGCCGCAGGGCGGCGTGATCAGTCCGATCCTCGCCAACCTGTTCCTGCACTACGCGTTCGACGTGTGGATGGCCCGGACGTGGCCTGCCGTTCCGTTTGAGCGGTATGCCGACGATGCCATCTGTCATTGTCGAACACGTGATGAGGCCGAAGCCTTGCAGGTCGCGCTGCAAGGGCGCTTCGCGGCCTGCCGGCTGGTGCTTCATCCGCAGAAGACGAAGATCGTCTACTGCAAGGACACCAACCGGAAGGAGACATATCCTGCCGTGACATTCGACTTTCTTGGTTACTCGTTTCGGCCGAGACTGGCGGCGTGGCGCGGCGGCAAATACGGTGTCTCGTTCCTGCCGGCGGCAGCCGACAAGGCGCTCAAGAAGATGCGCGAGGAGATCCGGCGCTGGAATGTCCAGACCCGGACCGACAAGGCTCTCGATGATCTGGCCCGGATGTTCAACCCGCACATCCGGGGGTGGATCAACTACTACAGCCACTTCTACAAGTCGGCGCTGTACGACAGCCTGCGCCGGATTGACTTCCACCTGAGGAAATGGGCACGCCGCAAATACAAGCGCTTCCGGCACAAGCCGAAAGCTGCGCGTGAGTGGTTCGCCCGAATCGTCGGGACCAACCCAGCGCTGTTTGCGCACTGGCAGCTTCTACATGCGGCGCGGCTGGATGCTGGGAGCCGGATGAACTGAGAGGTTCACGTCCGGTTCTGAGAGAGCGCGGCGGTGAAACTCCGCCGCGCCACTCGCCCCGATCTTTACACCGCTGACGGGGTCTTGCTTCGTCCTTGACACGGGAAGTTGCCGCACCGCCGTGACGTTCGTGGCGCGCTTGAACTGGCGGTGCGGCTTAGCCTCCGCGTCAGGCGTGTGGCGGCTTGTATCCGGTCTTGGTTTCGTTGGCCTTCTTCATCGCCGCCTCGGCTTCCTTGGCAGTCAGCAGCGTCGTCGTCTCGAAGCGGGAAAACCCGCCCGTAGCCGCTGCCGACATTGAGCAGGCGGTGGCGGCGGTGTTATCCGGGAACTCGCAGATCGCGACCCCGTCGTACTCGCCGAAGCAGAGATAGTAGCTGTGCAGCTTGCCGCCGAAACCCCCGACAAGGGCCTTCGCTGCGCCAGTGCGATCATGCGGCTTGCCCACCAGCGCCTTCGCGGAGGTGTCGGTAAACTGCCAGCGGATCATGAAGTGAGACATCGCGTCCTCCGTGTTTCCGTGTGTTGTTTGAATTTTCGAACGAGCGACGTGCTCTTTGCGCGCGGATTAGCGGGCAGGCTTGTTTCGCGGATCTCAATCACTTCGACCCGCGTCCGGGTCATGCCAATGGCGCGAAAGAGCAGCTTCATCCAATTCCGCTGACCCTTCCGTGTCAACCGGCACGCAACCGGCCGGCACGCGACCGGGACGTACGACGCTGGATATTGGCGACGCTGGGTATTGGAACCAACCTGGTGGCCCCTGTTCAGCCTGGGCGTGACCAGCCTGGTGATGCCGGATTGCCGTCGCAGGGTGACATCGGGCGTATCATTCGTTCACGCCGCCCGATACGATCCCGGCAAGAAAGTATCGTCTGACAAGCAGCGCGAAGACGATGACTGGCAACATCGTGAGCACGCCGCCTGCGGCGAGCTGACCCCACTCGACGCGCTGCTCGGTGACCAGACCACTTAATGCGACCGGCATCGTCTTGGCTTCCTCGCCGCCGAGGATCAACACAAAGACGAAATCGTTCCATCCCAGGATAGCGGTGAACAGGCTGGTAGCGACCAGGCCTGGGGCGGCCAGCGGCAGCACGACCCGGAAGATGACCCCGAGCCGCGAGCAGCCGTCGATGCGCGCCGCGTCTTCGAGTTCCACCGGAATGGCAATTATGAACGCACGCATCATCCAGGTGGCGAAGCTGATCGCCACCACGCTGGTCGCCACGATCACCCCGGACCGCGAGCCGTACAGCCCGAGTTTGTTGAGCAGTACGAACAGCGGGACGACGGCCACGTATGATGGAATGATCCGAACGCTCAATACGGCGAAGGAGATGTGCTCGCCCGAGCCGACCTTGAACCGGGCGAGGGCGTAGGCCGCAGGAATCCCAAGCACCAGGGCCACCGTGGCCGTGCCCAGGGCAATCATGGCGGTGTTGGCCAGGACGGGCGCGAAGTTCGCCTCGACGAACAGGTTGCGGTAGTTCCTGAAGGTCGGGGTGAAGATGAAGTGCGGCGGAAAGCTCGACGAGGTGATGGCGTCCTGCAACGATAGCGACACGATCCAGTAGATCGGAAACAGGAAAACCACGGTGATCGCTGCTGCCAGAAGAAACAGCACGCCGCGCCGTACCAGAACGCGAGAAGCCCGGCTCATCGCCGCTCCACCTCACTCGGCGCCAGAGCAGCCCCGGCCCGCTCGCTCAAAGCCCGCATGGCCAGAAAGGCGAGGATTGCCACGGCGACGACA
>DATDLS010000535.1:0-5569 GCA_036519195.1 Occallatibacter sp.
GTGCGGAGATACTCGTCGATGGACTCCGTGGAAATGGCTTCGTGGATCACAACGTGAGGTCCTTTGTAGAACCAGTTGAGAAACTCTCGCTCTTTCCCAACCATGAGAGTTTCAGGCACGCCGGGTGCCAGTGGAAGTACCCACCACCACATGCTCCCTTGAGCCATCGCTTCCGGCGTGTAGACGATGATCTTCTCCAATAGGCTTTGCAGCATGACGGGAGCCTCCACGTAGAGGAGGCCGCCCACTTCATCGGGATACTCGGAGGCCCAGAGAAGCGCCGGCGGGGCGCCCATATCGTGAGCGGCGATCGTAATCGGACGGCCCGCTCCGAAGCCGATTGTGCGAATCAGCAGACGAAACTCCTCCGCAAGCGCATGCCCGTCATAGCCTTTGGTCCCCGCAGGCTTGTCTGAATCGCCATAGCCACGCATATCAGGCACCAGTACTCTGTATCCCGCTTCGGCCAAAAGCGGCATCACCTTATGCCACGAATAGCTCGTTCCGAGAAAGCCATGCCAAAGCAGTATTGGAGGCCCGTTGGGGTCACCCCCCAACCAATAATGAAGGGTGACGCCGCCCGCCAGGGCCGTCGCGCTTTCAAAGTGCTCGATCGCCTTTACAGAAGCTCGCATTTCCTTACTCCTTTGATGTACGGAGGTGTTGATGGCGGGTGCAGATTTGCATCACCTGCAGGGAAGGTCACTCGCAACACTTTGGCCGTTCGCAGAACTCCATCCGGTGACTGCGCGGTCCCTCCATCCGTTGTGAAATAGGCCACGCGTCCATAATCGCCTGGTTGCCGTCCCCAGATGCCACTGGATGGCCCGATCAGTGTCTCGGTAAACGGGTTTCCGGCCGCGACCACGAATCCCGCCCGATTGCCGTCGGCTTGCATCTCCACGCGATCGATGGTGTTCTCGCGATGGGTCGTGACATAAGCTATTCCGGCATCTTCGTCGAGCACAAAGTCATCCCAGTAGCGGCCTCCCGCCACGAACTCGGGCAGTCCTGCAGGTTCCAACGTCTCTTGATCGACGGAAACGCGCATCATCAGCTGTTGCGATGTGGAGGTGTAATACAGGTAGCCGGTGCGCGCGGCATACCGAACGCCGTTCACGCCGGGCTGCTCCGGCTTCTTCTCACCGGGCCGCATCTTCATATTGTCGTGCGCCATCCAGATGCGGGCCGTTGCAGGTTTACCGTCTTCCGGCAGATCTACCCGCCAGATGAGTGACGTAGCCCCTCCTGCCAGCAAAACGTTCGGCGAAAGCAGGCAGCTACCATTCATGGCGACGTTCGGCTCCGGAAACTCCAGGAGCAACTCCGGCCGGATCGTACCGCCCGGCTTCCAGCCAGGAAGATCTAGTCGATAAAGACGCGAAGTTCGAGTCGTGTAGACGTCAGACGCTGTGAGGTAGAAGACATCGGCTTCTTGTGTCTCAATGATGTTCAGCGTCATGAGGTCGAAGGTATGAATGAGAACAGGTTGAACAGGCAACGAGTTCTCCGGGGCGGGTACATGCCAAAGCTCGCTTTTGTTCATCGCAGAGACCAGGATGGAACCATCGGCCCTGACTGCTAGATTTTCAAGGAAGTAACCTTTAGGAAACTCCGCCACAACTTCCAGCGTCGCTTGCTCTATCGAGGTCATTGCGCATCCCCCTCATGTATTGTTGGCCGTTCTTTGGGCACCGGGACGGAGAACGCGTTCAGCAACGCACAGACGCTGAGGTAACAGCCGATCAGCACCAACATTTCCACTAAGCCTTCATCGCCAAAGACCCCTTGCGCTGCGGCATAAATATCATCGTCGATGGCGTGCTCTGAGACGAGCTGATGGGTGAACCGTTGCGCAGCCAACTCTTCTGCCCTCAAACCTTCCGGACTGCGTCCAGCAGCCAGCGAAGCGATCTGCTTCGCTGTGAAGCCGGCGTTCGCAGCAATAGCTGAGTGCGCATACAGCTCGTAGGGAGCCTTCCACACCGAGCCCACGGTAAGGATCACAACCTGGCGCGTTCTCTTCGTAAGCGAGGTTTGTTCCTCTTCCAGCTTCTGCAATGCGAGGAAGCTGCCGCATATTTCCGGGCTGTAGAGTGTCGCGTTGAAGGGACCGATCAATTGCCCCCGGTCATCCTTGATTTTGAAGCCGGCGGCTCCCGCCAATGGCCCAATGCCTGAACTGATGTTGTCGTAGAGCTCCCGCTGCTTCGAATTCAGCTTCGACGGTTCTAACAGCGGTAGCCCGCCGCCCAAGTCTTGTTCGCGATCGGACATTACTCACCTCTGGTCCCTTCGAGACAAATTACTGATCTAGTCCAGTTGCATTCGCAGGTACGTCATAGGCATTCAGAGTCATGCAGACCATCGTGAACCAACCAATCAACACAGCCACATCGACCAGGCCGGCATCCCCTAAAGCTTCCTTTGCGCGCTTGTAAAGCCCCACGGGCAGAATGCACGGCGCCACAAGCGCGCTAGCAAGTTCGTAGACGACCTGCTGTCGCGGATCGCTGAACTCAGCTGGAAGCCCAGCGATCAGGCACTCCGTTGTCTTCGCCGGGATTTGCCCGAGGTTTTCAGCAATCTTCTCGTGCTCGTAGGTGCCGTATGCGGAACGCCATCGTGCAGTCGTCAGCACAGTGACGATCTCGATCTCGGCCTTGGTTAGAGTAGATTGCTTCTGGTAATACGCACCGACCGGCACGATCGTCCGAGAAAGCGCTGCATTGGCCAGCCAGATCTTGTGCGGTCCGGGAACAATTCCACGCTGCTGCATCGTGTACTCATAAGCTTCCTTCATCGCGGGGGCCATCTGCGCTACAGCGACCTCCTCGTATCGTCCGAAACTGCCAAAGTCGCCCGCGTCTATCAGGCTCTTCACATTTTGCATGCGACACCTCAAGTTTGTGATATCAGTTGGAACTGTTCTTCATTCCCAGCGCGACCAGCAGACTCTTTAGATGTTCCGAATGTAGGCAGCAGGACCAAATCGTGATCTACAGGGGTCCGCGAGTGGAACGGGCAGCTAGAACATCTCATTAGCCTGGGCGATGGCTAGCCAGCATGGCCGGGTGTCTTCGGCACGCTCGCCATCAGCAGTTGAATGAGCTGGGAGCCCTGAGGAGTGCTCCAATCCTGAACGAGTTCTGCGATGGCGGTGTTGGTTGTGGTCAGCATTACTCCTGCAGTTGCCATCCTGCGGCGGGCTAGTTCTTCCTGTACGTCAAAAGAGGATCCGGAAGCATCCAGCACAGCCAACACCTCGAAACCGTCTTGTACTGCGCTGATCGCGGGGAATATCAAGCAAATGTCTGTCGTGACCGCAGCCATAATGAGCTTCTTACGCCCGGTAGCCCGGACCGCAGCGCTGAAATTCGGATCGGCCCAGGCATTGACAATGCCTGGGCGTTTGACTCGATTCTTGTAGGCCTCGGGCAGCGCCTCCTGGAGTGCAGGGGCAGTCGGCCCTTGAGGATGATCCTCTTGGCTAGTTGTGAGAACGACGGGCATACCGTAAGCCTTTGCGGCTTTGGCAAGCATGATGGCATTCTGGAGGGAGGTTTCAGGAGACATTGTGTGAACAAATTGAAGGGTGCCCACCTGATGATCGATCAGGACGAGAGCACAGTTGTCTGGAGTGAATTGACCAGACATGACATACGCAGCTTCAGTTGGCACTTTGCTCATCGGATTTGTCCTCTTTTCTTTAGTGCGGCAAGCCGCTCAGGCCTTGATCGGAGTTGGCAAGCGCTTACCATGCATGAACACAATTATCCTCAACGGTGCGGATGCAGAACTGAGTGAAACAGAACACTCCCCTGCTCATCGGTGCAAACTTGATTTGCTTGTCCGCAACGCAAGCCGCCAAGGGCTGGGCACCGTCCAGTATGGTTCTGATGAACGGCGGATCAGCCCTCTCATAAGCGCTAAGATAAGTCGTTTGGTCCGGGACATGGCGTTCGCGATTGGATAGTGGTGTCCAATATCTCGGGCGATGGCTTCCAGATCGAAATGATTCCACCGGAAACCTGAGTTTGACATCCGGTCAGTTCGGATTAGTGCTTCGGCCTGATATCGACAGCCAACACTCTTAGCCTTACGGTACCCCTATAGTCAGGCACTTCGAAGACGCCATCGTCGATTGCGAAATCCCAAGTATGGCTAGTCTTATTGCAGAGTTCGCAGCTGGCCACGCCCGAGAGTATTGCCTTCGAACGTGGCCGGCGCAGTTCATCGCAGAGCATGCTTCAGAGAACCGTAAGCGCAATCTTGCCCTGAGTGTGCCCTAAAGCAGCCCGCTCATGCGCCTGCTTTGCTTCTGCGAGTGGAAACGTGCTGTCAATTGCTACCCGCAGCGTGCCAGCCTCAAGGAGGTTACTCAGCTTCGCGAGTTGCGGGCCGTTCGAGCGAACCTGTGTCGTGGAGACAATGATTCCGCGCTTCGCAGCTTCTTCTGCATCGGAGAATCCGAGGAAGACGGGGAACAGATGCCCGCCGCGCTTCAGTGTCTGCAGGAAGCGACCCGTGGTGGGACCGCCCAAGGTATCAAGAACGACGTCGACGTCACGAACAACATCCTCGGGAGCTGTCTTCTTGTAGTCGATGAACTCATCGGCTCCCAGTCCTCGCAAGAATGCTTCGTGCTTCGTCGATGCGACGGCGATCACGTACGCACCCTCTATCTTCGCGATCTGCACTGCAAAGTGCCCGACTCCACCTGCGGCACCGTTGATCAGAATCCTCTTGCCCTTCAAAGGCACCGGACGGTGAAGTTCGGGTTGCAGAGGATTGGCCACCTCGTGCCCTAGCTCAATCAGAAACTGCCATGCCGTGAGCAGAGACATCGGTGCAGCTGCGGCATGTATGTGAGACACTCCAGCCGGCTTCAGCGCGCACTCGGACGCGGGAACTGTCACGTACTCCGCATAGCATTTGCTGTCGCCGAAGCTTGGAAAGCGGACCATACTGAAAACTGCATCCCCAACGGAAAAGCCCTCCACATCGTGAGCCACCTCTTCAACGACGCCGGAGATGTCTGTGCCCAGGATGATGGGGAAAGGTATGACCGGACGCCACTCGGGCGGAAGCATTTTGCAGCCATCGCGCAGATACCAATCCGGAGGATTGATCCCTGCGGCGTGCACACGCACAAGCACCTCACCGGCCTTCAACTCAGGCCGTGGCGCATCCTCGTACTGAAGAACCTCCGGTCCACCGTATTCATGCAATTGAACTGCTTTCATCATTGACATAGCTTCTCCCTAGTCCTTAAGAGCTCTCGTTCGAGGCATCGTCCCTGAAAGGTCGAGCGCGGTTGTTGTAATCTTCAGAAACTCTGAAGTCTCTCTTGCTACCGTTGCCGTTGCGCTTCGAAACGCCGCCATCTCTTTAGGCATGGATGTTTTTTTGACTGGTCACCTTAAAGAGCCTGTTACACCTTCGGTACCGTAGCCATCAGCAATTGAATAAGCTCTGAGCCCTGAGGAGTGCTCCAATCCTGCACAAGCTCAGCGATCGCGGTGTTCGTTGTAGTTAAGACCACGCCCGCATCCTCCATCCGACGGCG
>DATDLS010000536.1:0-4146 GCA_036519195.1 Occallatibacter sp.
TGGAAATTGAAATCTGGGCAGGATCTCGGAGTAACACTGACGATCAAAGCAGGAGAGCACGGCGCATAGATACCCAATCACTTCACAGCTTGGGTCGATACATGCGAGACAGGTTTCGTTGTAGACATCTCCACGCTCGAAGGCGCTCGCGCATCAACCACCCTACAGGGTTGTGCACGGGACTGGCTGTCCCCCGGTCCTGCTGCAAGGGAATTGCTTAAGGATTACGTCCTTTTAAAGCCGGGTGAGAACGGATCCTGGCACACAACGCTGACTCAGATAAGGAAGCGACCAGGAACATACAAACTAGAAGCTGAATACTATGGACGTTCAGAAAGAACCGTCGAAGGAGCGGCTCTTCCTTAGGTGCACGGTCTCATGAGCATTGGCCTCTTGAACATCCTCTCCTCACTGAAGGAAGGAGATTCCTATCATCGTGGCTACGCCCCGATGGAGGATGGTTCCTGTTGCTGACCCCCTAGTTCAGGGTTCGCTCGGCAGCCGATCCGGGCGTGACCCGCCCTTGGGTTTACTACACAAACTTGGTTTTCAAAGGCAAGAACGCGGGTTTTCGTTTCCGCGAGAACGTCATAGAACAAGGCGAGCTTCGCTTGCCGCGCTCTACATCCGGACCCTGAAGGACGCGGCTTTCCACGCTATTAGGGTAAAAATCCGGTAGTCAAGGATACATTCTTGGCTATGCCTGGATAACCGCCAACTCTTCCCGGGCGCGGTTTTCTGCCTTCCCGGGGCTTTTGGTAGGCGCGGGTCGGAGAAGGTTGGGTTGGGCGACCACAGGTCCGGAACGGGGGAAATGGCCGCAGGCAATGTCGCGGAGTGGCTCGGGCTTTTGACAACGGGCTAGGATACTACTACATCGGTTGGTGAGAACCGGAGTGGGTTAAGCCAGACACACTTCACCCGGCTCTTGACCGTCGGCGAATTGAATTCAGAGTGTAAGATTTCCTCTCCGGCTAAGGATCGATTCGGGCGGAAATCTAATCCTGCTTTTGGCGCGATTCGGCGTGTGACTACTGATTCGGTAGTTCAATGCAGCAGTCCCGAGCGCGCGATAGGGGGGAATGAATGAAGACGTTTGGTCTGTTGATCGTTGCCGGAGTGGCCATATTTGCCGCCCTTCAGGCAGTGCGGCCTTCAATTCCGGCAGGACCGGCGACGGCCGAAGTGCAGGCGCCGCCAGAGATTCGGCGCATCCTTGAAAAGGATTGCTATAGTTGCCACTCTGACCAGCCGCGGCTCTCCTGGTTTGACCAGGTCGTACCTGCGTACTGGCTGGTACGGCACGACATCCTGACCGCGCGCGAACACTTGAACTTCTCGACCCTAGGCTCCAAACCCGTAGCAGTGCAGAAGGCAACGCTTTACGAGGCTGCGAATATGATCCAGCTCGGAGCGATGCCGCTGCCGAGCTTCCGGAAGCTGCATCCGGACGCGATGGTGACAGCCAACGAGTTGGCAACACTCAAAGCGTATCTTGCTCCCTGGACATATGCACCGATCCAAACCAACACTCCGCCGCAAGACGTCACTGCTCAAGCAGAAACTGCCCCTGCTCCTCTCGCGGCACAGCCCGAGTTCAACGGTCTTGCATTTGATCCGAGCTTTGAGAACTGGAAATTGATAAGCACAACCGACCGCGGGGACAACAACACATTCCGGTTCATTCTCGGCAATGACATCGCTATCAAGGCCGCTCAGACGGGGAATGTCTCGCCTTGGCCGGATGGAACACGATTTGCCAAAGTTGCGTGGAAGCAGCAGCTTGGCCCAGATGGGCTGATGTACCCCGGCGAATTCGTACAGGTGGAACTGATGCTCAAGAATGCTCAGAATTACGCCGATACGGATGGATGGAACTGGGGCCGCTGGCGCGGTCTAAGTTTGAAGCCTTACGGCCAAGATGCGCATTTTGTGAACGAGTGTACAGGTTGCCACGAACCGGTGCGGGGCAATGACTACGTCTACACCTTGCCCATTACGGCCGCGCAGGTTAACCACAGTGAGGTAGTAAACCTCCGGGCTGCCGCTCTTCCTGCCAGCCTGCCGTATAATCCGCTGAAATGGAACGCCATCACCATGTACGTTGACCCAAAGAGCCAAACGACAGCAACACTGTACGGAAACGACGTGGCGATGCAAGCCGTCCGTGCCCGGGGTGAGAATCGTGTGTCGCCGGCTTATCGGGCAGGTTCGGTACTGGCGCTTGTTAGCTGGGCGCAGCGCGACGACCCGCATTGGTTTGGTGGGCGCATCGCCGACACTCCGGAGTCTATTGAGTTTATCCAGGTAGCAACTCCAGGGCAGATAGACAGTTACCGGCAATTCGCGCTGCCTGGGCTCAATGAGATTCAGCCGACTGCCAGCAGGGCAGTATTACGAATGAACTTCGCATTGGGCATGGCTCCGGCACGGTTGCCATAACTTGCAATCGGCAGAAGACGAGTCTGCTGTCCTGGGCGCGCTGGGGAATTTGTGCTTGGGCGGGGCGAGAACCATCACGGCTGCGACGCGATCCGTCGAGGGAAGCAAAAGGCGGACGCACAGCCTGACGGCCTGTTTTCTTGATTGGACCGCCAGCCAGTCGGAAGCCGGACGATCTGGAGGCTCATTGAGTGATAACTCGTCGATGCACTCAGCGAAGGGCCTGGGAGTGACGTGGGAATGCGTTCCGAGTGTTTAACCATTCCGGGCACTGGAAGAAAAATGGGGCAACTTCCCATTTGGCGACCAACCAGACAGAACCCGCGAGACCGGGCCGAAGCGGGGATGAGAACGCGCCTCAAGCTGAATTGACTCCCGCACAAGGCGCCCGCGCGCTGGCCAATGGGACACGCTTTATTCATAGCGGAGAGCTTCGGCGGGTGGGACGGCGATGGCGTGCCGGGCGGGCAATAAGCAGGCGAGGAGTGCGCCGAGAGCGAGCAGCGCGGCGGCTGCGAAGAGACTGCCGACGGCAAAAACGTTTTGCATCCAGTGGGCAAGAACCGCGCCAAGAAAGCTGTCCACGGCGAGCCCGACGACGATGCCCCCGGCCACGCTGACCAGCGCGATGCGCGCGGCGACCCACAGCACGTGCGTGCGCGGAGCGCCGAGTGCCAGGCGGACGCCAAACTCCGTCGTTCTCTGCGCGACGCTGTACGCGACCAGGCTGAAGATGCCGACCATCGCGAGCCCGAGCGCCATAAAAGAAAAGACGCCAAACAAGAGGGAGAAGAGCCGCTGGCGGCTATACTGTGCGTCGCGCTCGATGGCCTCGCTGAGCGTGAAGGTGCCGTTGGAGGCGGAGAAACTGTTGGAAATCTGCTGGTCCGACGCGACCGATGCAATCGCGGCGCGGATCGAGTGCAGGCAGCTGAGCGGATCTCCCTCGGTGCGGGCGAGGAACTGCACCCAGGCCCGCGTCCCGGAGGTGTACGGAATGAAGATGGCGGGGACCACCGGCTGATCCACGCCGCCGTTGCGCGCATCGCCGACGACGCCGATGATCTGGCGCCAGGCCGTGCTTTGCGCAGAGACCACCTCGTAGCGCATATGAGCAGTCAGTCCGGGAATGCGCAGTTGCCCTCCCATAGCCTGGGACGAGGAGAGATAGCGCGTCGAGAATGCGTGATTGACGACGGCGATGAAGTCTCCGCGGCTGTTTTCATCCGCATTCCACACGCGGCCCTCCAGCAGCGGGATGCGAAGCGCAGCGAAATAGCGCTGGTCCACCAGCATCACGCGCGCCTGCGGCTGCTCGCCATCGCCAATTCCGTCGATGATGAACGAGCTCTCAATATCAGCATTGGGCGGCGTGGAGCTGATGCCCACTGCTACCGTGGAGACGCGTGGAACGGATGCGATCTTCTGCTGGATCTCCTCGATATAAGCAGCGCGCGCTTCACGCGACTGGATTCGGCTCCACTCGGCCGGGTTCTGAACGTGCAGCGAGATGCCGATCTGCATGACGTTGACGGGATCGTAGCCAAGGGGTATCTGTGTGACCCGCAGAAAGCCGCGGATGGCAGTACCTGCGGTGGCCATAAGCAGAAGAGTGAGCGCCACCTGCACCGCGATGAGTACGTTCCAGCGATGCTTGGCGGGAGCGGCCACAGAACCCGCCTGCCGGCCGGGCAGCGCGCGAGC
>DATDLS010000537.1:0-3770 GCA_036519195.1 Occallatibacter sp.
TGGGTGGATAAGCAATGATGCGTCCGCCGGAAAGCCCCTTGCCCACGTAATCGTTGGCGTCCCCTTCCAATTCCAGCGTTACACCGTTGGGGACGAACGCGCCAAAGCTCTGTCCCGCCGATCCATGGAACTTGAAGTGAATCGTGCCGTCCGGCAACCCCGCCGACCCGTACTTGCGCGCGATGTCGCCGCCCAACATCGCGCCCACTGTGCGATGCACATTGCGAATGGCAAAGCTTCCAGTGACTGGCGCCGCGGACTCGAGCGCCGGACGGGCCTTGGCAATTAATGCGTGATCCAGTGCGTGCTCGAGTCCATGATCCTGCGCCTGCATCTTACGCCGCGCCACACGTGATGGCAGGGTGGGTGTGTAGAGTATGTTGGCCAGATCAATACCCTTGGCCTTCCAGTGCGCGTCGGCAACTGCAGCGTCGATCTTATCCACCCGGCCTACCATCTCGTCCACCGTGCGGAAGCCGAGTTTGGCCATGTGCTGGCGCATCTGCTCAGCGAGGAAGAAGAAGAAGTTGATCACGTGCTCCGGTTGGCCAGTGAAACGCGCGCGCAAAACCGGGTCCTGCGTGGCGATGCCTACCGAACAAGTGTTGAGGTGACACTTGCGCATCATGATGCAGCCCATGGCAATGAGCGGGGTCGTCGCAAAGCCGAACTCTTCGGCGCCCAGCAGCGCGGCAATCACCACATCGCGGCCAGTCTGCAGCTTGCCGTCCGTCTGCACCTTGATGCGGCTGCGCAGATCGTTCAGAAGCAGCACTTGTTGCGTCTCCGCCAGGCCAAGCTCCCACGGTAACCCCGCGTGCTTGATCGAACTGAGTGGGGAAGCGCCGGTTCCGCCCGTGTCACCGGAGATGAGCACCACATCGGCGTGCGCCTTGGATACGCCTGCGGCTACCGTGCCCACACCGACTTCCGATACCAGTTTCACAGCTATGCGCGCCTGCGGACTCACGTTTTTCAAGTCATAGATCAGCTGTGCCAGATCTTCAATCGAATAAATGTCATGATGTGGCGGCGGAGAAATTAATCCGACACCAGGAATCGAGTAACGCATTTTTGCGATGAAATCGTCCACCTTGTGCCCGGGAAGTTGTCCGCCTTCGCCAGGCTTGGCGCCCTGCGCCATCTTGATCTGCAATTCGTCCGCGTTCACCAGGTAATTGGCCGTCACGCCGAAGCGTCCGCTGGCCACCTGCTTCACGGCACTGCGGCGCAAATCACCGTTGGCGTCGCGGGTAAAGCGGTCTTCATTCTCGCCGCCTTCGCCGGTATTGGACATGCCGCCAATCCGGTTCATCGCAATGGCCAGGGTCTCGTGAGCTTCCTTGCTGATGGACCCAAAGCTCATCGCGCCTGTCGTGAAGCGCTTGACAATTTCTTTGGCCGGCTCAACTTCGTCAATCGGAATCGGCACGTCCAAATACTTCAGTTTGAGCAGCCCGCGCAGTGTGCACAGATGCCGGTTCTGCTCATCCAGCAGATCGGTATATTCCTGGAATGTGGTTGGGTTCTGCTCCCGCACCGCATGCTGAAGTTTACTGATCGTCATCGGATTCAGCAGGTGATACTCGCCGCCTTCACGATACTGATAATGCCCGCCTACAACAAGGTCCGTCTCGGAATCGGTCAGCGGCTGGAAGGCATACTTGTGCTTCATCTGCGCCTCGCGCGCCAGCACGTCCAGCCCTACACCCTCAATGCGTGAAGCCGTGCGCGCAAAGTAGGAGTCAATCAATGACTGGTTCAGGCCCACCGCTTCAAATACCTGTGCGCCGCGATAGCTTTGCAGCGTGCTGATGCCCATTTTCGAGAAAGTCTTCAACAACCCCTTGTTGATGGCCTTGATGAAGTTCTTCTCCGCGTATTCGGCGCTCACATCTTCCGGCAGCAAGCCCCGCCGCTTCAAATCATGCAACGTCTCAATCGCCAGGTAAGGATTAATTGCGCTCGCGCCGTAACCGATCAGCAGCGCAAAATGCATCACCTCGCGTGGCTCGCCGCTCTCGATAATCAGCGCGACCTGGGTGCGCGTCTTTTCCCGCACCAGGCGGTTGTGCACTGCGGCCATCGCCAGCAGGCTCGGGATCGGGGCATAGGTTGGATCGACGCCCCGGTCGGAAAGGATCAGAAGCGTGTAGCCGGAGTGCACGGCATGCGCGGCGCGGGCGCTCAGATCATCCAACGAACGCTTCAGGCCAGCCTCGCCATCGGCGGCACGAAACAACGCAGGCAGCGTGGTGGCCAGCAGATCGCCCGAAGAGATGCGGCGAAGCTTTTCCAGATCACGATTGGTCAAAATCGGATGCGGCAATTTCAGCGTGTGGCAGTTCTCCGGCGCCTCGTCCAGAATGTTGCGCTCCGTGCCGATGTAGCTGATCAGTGACATGACCAGCTCTTCGCGAATCGGATCGATCGGCGGGTTCGTCACCTGCGCAAACAGCTGCTTGAAGTAATTGAATAATGGCTGCGGACGGTCCGACAGGCAAGCCAGGGGAACGTCGGTGCCCATCGACCCGATCGGCTCCTCGCCCTTGGCACCCATCGGCGCCAGCAGCACCTTCAAATCCTCTTCGCTGTATCCATACGCCCGTTGCCTGCGCAACAGCGTTTCTGGATGCGATGCAATGACACGCGAGGGCTCCGGTAAATGATCGAGAGTGATCTGCTGCTCTTCGAGCCATTGCGCATAAGGCTGGCGGCCGGCGAGCTGCTTTTTGATCTCCGCATCGGAGATAATGCGCTTCTCGACCGTGTCGACCAGGAACATGCGTCCCGGCTGCAGGCGGCCTTTCTTGCGGATGTCTTCGGCAGGCACATCGAGCACGCCGGCCTCGGAAGCCAGCACCACCAGGTCATCCTTGGTCACGATGTAGCGCCCGGGGCGGAGTCCGTTGCGGTCCAGGGTCGCGCCAATCACTTTGCCGTCGGTGAAGGCAATCGCCGCCGGCCCATCCCACGGCTCCATCAGCGAAGCGTGGTACTCGTAAAACGCACGCTTCTCCTCGTCCATGTCCGGATTGCCTGCCCACGCTTCCGGAATGAGCATCGCCATCACATGGGGCAGCGAGCGCCCTGATTGATAGAGGAACTCGACCGCATTGTCCAGTGAACCGGAGTCGCTTCCGTCGGGCGTAATCACCGGGTAGAGCTTGTCAATCTGCCCGTTGTGCAGCGGGCTGCCGAGTACCGACTGGCGCGCGTTCATCCAGCTCACGTTGCCGCGAATGGTGTTGATCTCGCCGTTGTGCGCTACGTAACGATACGGGTGCGCCAGTTTCCAGCTGGGGAATGTATTCGTCGAGAACCGCTGGTGCACCAGGCATAGCGCGCTCGTGACCAGGGGATTGGCCAGTTCGAAGTAAAACTTCTCAATCTGCGGAGCCAGCATCAGCCCCTTATAGATGATGGTCCGACACGAGAACGAAGGGATGTAGAACATCTCCTTGCCCTCGATGTCCGAGTCCTCAATCTCGTTCTCCGTGCGCCGCCGCACCCGGTAGACAAGCCGCTCAAAGGCGTCCTCGTCCAGCCCCTTGGGCCGGCTCACGAAGAATTGTTCAATGTACGGCTGCGAAGCACGTGCTTCGCGGCCAATGGCGTCGCCATTGACCGGCGTGTCGCGCCAGCCCAGCACCGCGAGTCCTTCTTCCCGCGCAATACGTTCGAAGATGCCCTCGCATTGCAGGCGGCAGTGTTTTTCCACAGGAAGAAAAACCATGGCCACGGCATAGGCGCCCGGCTCCGGCAGCCGC
>DATDLS010000538.1:0-19731 GCA_036519195.1 Occallatibacter sp.
GCCCGCGCCCGCTCAATCGCCACCTCAAGCCCTTCACCTGCCAGAGCGTCCGTCCGCGCCATGAGCACAAATTGCTCGTCGGTCCGCGCATCCACGGCTGCCTTGAGGCGATCCACCATCTCCGCCGTCGGCACCAGTTCCTTGCCCGGCCGGTGCCCGCAGCGCTTCTGGCCTACCTGGTCTTCCATATGCACCGCGCCTGCGCCAGCCTTGATCATCTGCCGGATGGTCCGCGCAATATTGAACGCCCCGCCCCAGCCGGTGTCGATATCGACCAACAGCGGAAGCCTGGATGCTTCCGTGATCCGCCACACGTCAATCAGCACATCTTCCATGGTGCTGATGCCCAAATCCGGCATCCCCAGCGAGTTGGCTGCCACCCCGCCGCCCGACAGGTAGAGCGCCTTGAACCCCGTAGCCTCTGCCAGCCGCGCCGTGTACGCGTTGATCGCCCCGGCCACCTGTAGCGGCTTTTCTCCCCGCACCGCAGCGCGAAATTGCGCCCCCGGCGTACCCTGAATTTTCACTTGAGACATTCGCCATCCTTCGGCCGCATCATAACAGCCGGACGGGTCTGCTTTCTCGGACCGGACGGGCCGATTTCCCGGATCGACTTGGCCGGCCGGTTTCCCAACCCGCCTGCGCGGTGCGACAATCAACCGGTTGGCGCGGTCCAATCGAAAACAGGACTCCGCCCCCAAGGAGAAATACCGTCATGAAACGACTTTTTGCCTGTACCGGCCTGCTGGCCCTCGTCGCCACGCTTTCAGCCCAGACACCCGCAACTCAAGCCCCCCCCGCCAGTCCAGCGGAATCGACCACGGCCACCATCGGCGGCAAGACCGTCACCGTCGCCTATGGGGCTCCTTCGGTGAAAGGCCGCGCAGGCACGCTGTTCACCAAAGACGGTAAGATCAGCAAGGACCCGACCTACCCCATTTGGCGGGCCGGCGCCAACTCCGCCACCAAGATGCGCGTCGAAGGCGGCAGCGTGAAGATTGGTCCGCTCAGCGTTCCGGCAGGAGACTATACCCTCTACGTGGACATCTCCAACCCTGCCGCCTGGAATCTGGTTGTGAACAAGCAGACCGGCCAGTGGGGCACCAAGTACGACAAATCCATGGACCTGGGCCGCGTGCCGATGGAGACGTCCGCCCCACCCGCAATGGTTGAGACGCTAAAGTACACGCTCGTCGATAACGGTGGCGGGCAAGGTTCGCTGACTTTGGCCTGGGAGAACAAGAGCGCCTCGGTGACCATCGCTGCCCACTAAAGGCGCAGGTTGGTACGCTTCCAGAAGCTGCGGGGCGGACAGTTTCGGCCAATTGCCGCCCTGCCGATACAATGGAAGCAGTGGGTGATTTTTCCCCGGAGGGATTTGAGCCTTGCCGCTGTATGCCTATCGCTGCACCCAGTGTGGCCACAAGTTTGAAAAGATCCAGAACTTCTCCGCCGACCCGGAGACGGTCTGCCCCAAGTGCGGCGGCGTCCTGGAGCGCCCCTTGACTGCGCCCCGCCTCAATTTCAAAGGCGCCGGCTGGTACATCAACGACTACGCATCCAAGAGCAGCGATTCCTCCTCCGAATCGGCGTCTTCAGAAACCAAGCCTGAAACCAAGGCTGAAACCAAGGCTCCGGCCAAGGCCGAGGGCTCGTCCCCATCTCCGGCACCTGCGCCCGCAGCGCCTTCCTCGACCCCCAGCTCTTCCACGCCCGGTTCCACCACCTGAAGGCTGAGGCAGACCCTGCTGGTTCAGTCTGCCCACAGTCCCATCCGTAGACTTGCTCGCCGAGCCGGTTAGGATAGGGGAGTCCTCGCAGCCGGAAGGTCCATGGATGAGCCAAGCCACGCCGCACACACGTAGGGAATCCAGCAGCCGTATGTCTGTCGCTCTGGCCGTGACCGCGGCTCTGCTGTTTGCCGTCGGGGTTGTTGCGGCCCTGCTGCACACGACGATTACGATCAGCGTTGGCCTGCGATGGGTGGCGATCGCACTGCTGCTTCCGTTTGCTCTCGGCCGTCGCTCATTGCTCGTGTGGACGTTTCTGGCCATGCTTGCCGGAGCCGAATTGGGGACCGACGCACCCGGGTTTGCCACGCAGACCCATTTGCTGGGCGAAATCTTTCTCCGCCTCATCCGCATGATCGTGGCCCCGCTCATCTTCGGCGGCATCGTTACCGGCATCGCAGGCCACAACGAGCTGCGCAGCGTGGGTCGCGTCGCACTGAAGTCGCTGGTCTTGTTTGAGCTGGTCACGACCTTCGGGCTGCTTCTGGGCGCAATCGCCATTGACCTTACCCAAGCTGGCGCCGGCGTCACGCTCCCTGCCGTGGCGCAAACCGTGGCGCCCGCGGCCCAGCCGGAAACCTGGCAGCAGATTCTGCTGAACATCTTCCCGGAAAATATCGCCAAGGCCGTTGCTGAAAACCAGATTCTCGAGGTCGCCGTCTTCGCTCTGCTGTTCGGCGCCGCGCTGGCTATGCTGCCCGAGCCCAGACGTGCCCCCTTGCTCAACGTACTGCAATCGCTCACCGAAACCATGTTCCGCCTTACCCGGATGATCATGGTGGGCGCGCCCGTCGCCGCCGGAGCTGCGCTGGCCTATACGGTGGGCAGCATGGGCATAACCACACTGCTGCCGCTGGGCAAGCTACTGGTCACCTGCTATGCAGCACTGGCCATCTTTGTTGGGGTGCTGGCGCTCATTCTGCTGTTCGCCGGCATCCCGATTGGCCGCTTCGCCGTCGCCGTGGCTGAACCTGCCGCCCTGGGCTTTGCGACCACGTCGTCAGAGGCCGCTCTGCCGCTGGCGATGGAGAACATGGAGGAGTTCGGCGTGCCGCGCTGGATCGTTTCTTTCGTCATCCCCACCGGTTACAGCTTCAACATGACCGGCTCGAGCATTTATCTCTCGATGGCCGCGCTGTTCGCCGCCCAGGCCGCCGGGCTGCACCTGACCGTCATGCATCAAATCGTTCTACTGGCCACGCTCATGCTCACCAGCAAGGGTATCGCCGGCGTTCCGCGCGCAACATTGGTGATTCTGATGGCCGTTGCGGGCTCGTTTCAGATTCCCGCTTCGGCCGTGCTGATGCTTCTCGGCATCGACACGCTGATGGATATGGGCCGCACAGCAATGAATGTCATTGGTAACTGCCTGGCCGCAGCTGTGGTGGCGCGGTGGGAAGGCGAGCTCCGGACTAGGGAACCAACGACCTGATTTCACAGGGAGCAGCATTCAACTCGCGAACCTCAAACCAATTTCACCGCATGCGCACCCGATAGCTCATCGAGCTGAAACTTGCTGCGAGACTTCATAACCAGTCCGTCCGCATAAAATCAGAAGTGCATGCCGCTTCTCGATCCGATCCCGTCTCAGGTCGAACACGCCGACTTTGCTGCCCTGGAGTGGGAGCCTCTGCTGGCCCTTGTCGCCGGTTTCGCTGGGTCGCCCGTGGGCCGGCGGGCCATCCTCGACCTGCGCCCGTCCTGCGACGAAGACTGGATCAGAACCCAGCACCAGCTCACCGCTGAGCTACGCCTCGTCCTGACCGAGCAGGTTTCCATTCCTTGCAGCGGACTGTTCGATCCCACGCAGCTGGCCGCCAAGGCGCAAATCCCCGGAGCGGCCCTTGAAGCAACTGAACTGCAGGCGATTGCCCGCCTGGCCAACGACGCTGCAGCCTGGCAAGCCCTGTTGCAATCGCCACCGGCGCGCCTGGCCGGCAAGCTGCCCGGACTTGCAAGCCTCTCGTCCGCCCTGACAACGAGCCTGCGACCGCTAGCCGAAACCATCGAACGCACCATCCAGCCCGACGGCTCGCTGGCAGACAACGCCTCTCCAGAACTGAACCGCATACGCCGTGAACAGGACCGCCAGCAGCGGCTCATTGAGGAATCGCTGCGCGCGGCCCTGCGCAAGCTCTCCAGCGACGGCGCTACGCAGGAAGACCTCATCACGATCCGCGGAGATCGGTTCGTCATCCCAGTCCGTGCAGAGCTGAAGCGGCGCATCTCGGGCGTGGTCCACGGCGCCAGCTCTTCGGGACAGACTGTCTTCGTGGAGCCGCTGGAAACCATCGAGCAGAACAACGAACTGGTCCGCCTGATGGAAGAAGAACACGCGGAGATTCACCGCATTTTTGTCGCCCTCACCCGGCAAGTGGGCCTCTACGCCATCGGCCTTGTTGAAGGCGCGCGCGTGCTGGCCCTGGTCGACAGCCTGCAAGCCCGCGCCCGCTTTGCCCGCGACTTTGACTGCGTTGCGCCGGCCATAACGCCGCATGCGCTTACGCTCAAAGCCGGCCGCCATCCGCTGCTCGAAAAGCGCCTGCGGTCGACAGGCGGCAATGTCGTGCCGCTCACGCTTGAACTCACCGAAGCCAATCGCCAGCTCATCATCAGCGGCCCCAACACGGGAGGCAAAACCGTCACGCTCAAGACAACAGCCCTGTTAGCCATGATGGCGCAGGCCGGCCTGCCCATCCCCGCCTCAACTGTAGGCTTTCCAGTCTTCACCGCGTTTCTGGCCGACATCGGCGACGCGCAATCGATTGAAGCGGCGCTCTCCACGTTTTCCGCGCACATCACCAATCTCGACCGCCTGGCGCGCCTCACCGACCGCCGCTCTCTGGTACTACTCGACGAGTTGGGCTCGGCTACTGACCCTGAAGAAGGCTCGGCGCTTGCCGTGGCCATTGCCAGCTACTTCCTCAACGCCGGCGCGTGGTCGCTGATCTCCACGCACCATACCTCGCTCAAGGTGTATGCAGCCAATACGCCAGGCGTACTGAACGCTGCGGCAGGCGTGGACGAAATCACCCTTGCGCCGAATTACCGGTTGCGGCTTGGCGTACCCGGCGCGTCGGCGGGAATCCAGACTGCCGAGCGCCTGGGGCTGAATGCTGAGATCATCGCGGCGGCGCGACAGCGGCTGGGGTCGCAACAGGTGGATATCGCCCGCTTCCTCGACGGAATGCATAACCAGCTTGCCGCGCTTGAAGTGGAGAGAAAAAATGCGCGCGAGCAGCAGTATGCGCTCAATCAGGAGAGAGCCAAGCTCGCCCGCGAAGGCGATGTGGAGCTGCGCAACCGGACGCGGGAGCTCGAGACAAAACTTGCTTCGCTCTTGAAAGACTTTGAATTTCAGCTGCGCGAGACGGTGCGGGCCATTGAAGACCGCGCGGCACAGCAGAAGCTGTCAAAGGAAGCCGAGCGGCGCATGACCCGCCTGCGCCGCGAGTTTCAGGAGAGCTTTAACCAGACCGTTGTCGCCCACCGCACCGGCGCCGACCAGGGCGACGCCAACGCCCAGCCCCACCTGCTCAAGCACATTGCTCCCGGTGATCGGGTGCGCATCAAGTCCATGAACAAGATCGCCGTCGTGCAGCGTGAGATTGAAAAGGACCTGTTCGAAGTCGCTCTCGGTCCGATCAAAATGCGCGTCAAGCGAGATGAGCTGACCGAGCCACAGCCCTCCGGTCAGGATTTCGAACTGGAAAAGAAATCCGATCCACTTGCCGCCGCGCGCAGACAGAAAAACGTTCACGTCACCGTGACGAGTGCCAATTCAGACGACATGCGTACGGAGATCAACCTGATTGGCCGCACGGTGGACGAAGCGACCGGCGAACTCGAAACCTACCTCGACCGCGCGTTTATCGCGGGCCTGCCCCGCATCCGCGTCATTCACGGCCACGGCGCGGGCGTTCTGCGCCGCGGCGTCCGCGATTTTCTGAAGGGCCATCCCCATGTCGCCACCATCGCCGAAGCCCCGCAGAACCAGGGCGGGCAGGGAGCTACGCTGGTGGAATTGCGCCAGTAGCAGAACTACTCCGGCCGTTGCAAAAATGGCTGCGATGGAGCTCGAAAATCGCTATGACCAGCTTGGGAATGTCCGATCGATTGACGAAACCGATCGGCACCAATCTCGGGCTAGGGAGAGAATCCTCTGAATCAGCGGCGAATTGACTGCGCCCTCGGGTCAACGCCGATTGACATTCGAGTGACAATTCCTCCTCACCCCGTCCGCTATCATGCCAGATAGCCTTTTGGAGGATATTCCCATGCGCAAGCTGTTTTTGTTGCTGATGTTCTCGGTCGCCAGCCTTGGACTGTCAGCCCAGTCGAAGTCCATCTATGACTTCACCATGAAATCGATTGATGGCCAGCCGGTGAGCCTCGGCGCCTACAACGGCAAAGTTGTCCTGCTCGTCAATGTGGCCAGCAAGTGCGGATACACACCGCAATACAAGGGCCTGGAGGCCGTTTACGAGAAGTACAAAGACCGCGGTTTGGTTATCGTCGGCATCCCGGCCAATAACTTTGCCCAGCAGGAACCCGGTACCAACGAAGAGATCAAGCAGTTCTGCTCGAACAAGTACAACGTCACCTTCCCGATGATGGCCAAGGTGTCTGTACTTGGCGACGATCAGACACCGCTCTACTCATTTTTGACCGGCAAGGACACCGACCCGCAATATGCCGGCGACATCAAGTGGAACTTCACCAAGTTTCTGTTTGATCGCAGCGGCAAGCCGGTGGCGCGCTTTGAGCCCGCCGTTACGCCCGATTCACCCGAAGTATCCGCCGCCATCGAATCCGCTCTCGGCAAGTAGGCCCCGCTCGAGCTTCACCGGTTCAGCGCGAATACTGCTATCAAATAAATGCCCCGTATGAGCCGCGACCATTCGATCGTGGCTCATACGGGGCATCGATTCCAGCGCCGGGCGGTCCGCTCGGTTACATCGAAGCCGCAACCTGAGCAACGCCCTCCTCGTGGCAGGCCACAGCGTGCCGGTCTCCGGCAGAATTGATTCGCTCGGCCGGCCCCTCAGCAGCCGCACGGGCGCCCTTCATCTCATGCAGCAGCTTCACCAGCCGCTCAAATCCCTGTTCCCGCGCCGTCTTGTTTCCCGGCACGGTGTTGGTGGGATCTTCCCCGGCTCGCATGAACCCGTGCCCGGCGCCATCATAAGTCACAGGCTCGTACTTCTTACCCGCAGCCTTCATGGCTGCAACCGTGGCCGGAACGGTCGCGCCGATGCGCGCGTCGTTTCCCGCGTAGAAACCATAGACCGGCGCCGTAATGGTTGAGACATCCGCCGGTCCCGGCCCGTAAAACACAAACGCGGCCGACAAATCGCGGCGATGCGCAGCGAAGGCGAACGACTTGCCGCCGCCCCAGCAGAAACCCACCACGGCAACCTTGCCGTCGCTCGCAGGAAGCTGCCTGCCGTATTCTGCTGCTGCATCCAGGTCAGCGTTCACAACCTCGGGGTCCAATCCGGAAACGGCCTTGATGGTTGCATCCTGCGAGGGAAACTCACTGGAACCTCCGCCGCCCGGCCCAAAGCCGGTCAGCAGGTCCGGTGCAATCACAATGAAACCCTCGGCGGCCAACTCATCGGCCATCTCCTTGGCCCAGTCGCTGAGGCCGAAGATCTCATGAATCAGCACCACCACCGGCGCCTTGGCTTTCACTTCCGGATAGACCACAAAGGCCTGCACCGTGCGGCTGCCGTGCTTGAGCGGAACGTATTCATGATGGCGTGGAGAAGCTTCAAGCCGGGCTTTGGCCCAGTCCTGAGCTTGCAAGGAAACTGCTGCCGCAAGGACAAGCAAAAGCAGCGCAGCACGGTGTAGATGGGGAAGAGTCGTCGCATTCATGGGATGAGTCTAGCGTTGGCCATCCGAGCCTTGCAAGAGATCTTGACGAGCCTTTGAATTGTTTCAACGCTGCAATTTCTCCAGCTTATTCTTCTGTCCGGTAGACGACGAAAGCCGGAGCATCCGGCTCCGGCTTTCGTCGAACATCACACCTGGAACGCGAGGCTTAGGGAACGGGTGCCTTACGCCATGGCCTCGCGCCCCATCGGCTCAAAGTGTAACTGGTTGGAGTGGCGATCGACATCGATGCGAACATGAGATCCATGCAGCACCTCGCCATTGAGGATCTTGATAGCCAGCGGGTCCTGAATCATGCGCTGCAATGCGCGCTTCAGCGGCCGCGCTCCGTAGGCCGCGTCTGAGCCCGCAGCCAGGATCAGCTGCCGCGCCGGTTCGGTCAGCTCCAGCGAAATCTGGCGGTCCTCGAGCAGCTTGCCCACCTCGTTCAGGCGCAGTTCCAGAATCTGCCCCATTTGCTGATGGCCCAGCGAATGGAAGATTACCGTATCATCCACGCGGTTGAGGAACTCCGGCCGAAAGTGCTCGCGCAGCACGCGCAGCACACTTTCGCGCGCCATATCGAGGTCGTGCTGGGTCTTCAACGTGTCTCCGGTCAACAGTGCCGCCCCCAGGTTCGACGTCATAATCAGCACCGTGTTCTGGAAGTTCACCGTGCGCCCCTTGGCGTCAGTCAGGCGTCCATCGTCCATGACCTGGAGCAGAATGTTAAACACATCGGGATGCGCCTTCTCGATCTCGTCGAACAAGAGGACCGCATACGGGCGGCGATGCACGGCTTCGGTCAGTTGCCCGCCTTCGTCGTAGCCTACATATCCCGGCGGAGCGCCAATCAGCCGCGCCACGGCGTGCTTCTCCATGTACTCGCTCATGTCAATGCGAATCATGGCCTGCTCATCGTCAAAGAGAAACTCCGCCAGCGCACGTGCAGTTTCCGTTTTGCCCACCCCGGTTGGGCCCAGAAAAATGAAAGACCCGATGGGCCGCCGCGGGTCGCTCAACCCGGCGCGGGAACGGCGAATGGCATTGGCCACCACGGTCAGCGCCGCGTCCTGGCCAATCACGCGCGCCCTCAGCCGCGTTTCCATCTCCACCAGCTTCTTCACTTCCCCTTCCAGCATGCGCGAGACCGGAATCCCGGTCCACTTGCTCACAATGGAGGCGATGTCCTCCTCGTCGACCTCTTCCTTCAGCATGCGGGCCATCCCGGCGTTGCCGTCCTGGGCCGCGTCGAGTTGCTTCAACTCCGCTTCCAGCTTGGGCAGTTCGCCGTATTGAATTTGCGCTGCCCGCTCGAGCATTCCCTTGCGCGTCTGCTCTTCGGATTCAAAGCGCAGCGCCTCAATCCGCTTCTTCAGTTCGCTGATGCGTGAAATCGCCTCGCGCTCGCGCGTCCAGCGTGCCCGCAGCGCAGTAATCTGCTCGGTCAGGGCAGCCACTTCGCGCTCGACGGCCTCCAGCCGCTCACGGCTGTTGGCGTCGGTCTCGCGCTTCAAGGCCTCGCGCTCAATTTCAAGGGAAGTCCTCTGGCGCTCCAGCTGATCGATCTCCGTGGGAACGGACCCGATCTGAATCGCCAGCGAGGCTGCGGCTTCGTCCACCAGGTCAATTGCCTTGTCCGGCAAAAACCGGTCGCTGATGTAGCGATGCGACAAGGTGGCCGCGGCCACAATGGCCGCATCCTTGATGCGCACGTTGTGGTGCGCTTCGTAGCGCTCCTTCAGCCCGCGCAGAATCGCGATCGTGTCTTCCACATTGGGCTCGCCTACATAGACAATCTGGAAGCGGCGCTCCAGCGCCGCGTCCTTCTCAATATACTTGCGGTACTCATTCAGCGTGGTCGCACCAATGGCCCGCAGTTCGCCGCGCGCCAGGGCCGGCTTCAGCATGTTGCTGGCGTCGATGGCGCCTTCGGCCGCGCCCGCGCCAACCAGCGTGTGCAGCTCGTCGATGAACAGAACAATCTCCCCGTTCGACTCTTCGATTTCCTTGAGCACAGCCTTCAGGCGATCTTCAAACTCGCCGCGAAATTTGGCGCCTGCCAGCATGGAGCCCAGGTCGAGCGAGATGACCCGCTTGTTTTTCAGGCTCTCCGGCACGTCCCCGGAAACAATGCGCCGCGCCAAGCCTTCAACAATGGCGGTCTTGCCCACGCCCGGCTCGCCGATCAGCACGGGATTGTTTTTCGTTCTTCGGCTCAGCACCTGGATCACGCGGCGAATCTCCTCGTCGCGCCCAATCACCGGATCAAGCTTGCCGCGCTGCGCCAGTTCGGTCAGGTTCTTGGCATATTTTTCGAGAGCCTGAAACTTGCCTTCCGGATTCTGATCCGTCACCCGCTGCGACCCGCGCACCGCCGTGAGCGCCTGGAGAATCGCCTCATGGGTAGCTCCCAGTGCCAGCAGCGCGTCGCGAGCCGGGTCGCCCTTGGCATGCGCGGTGCCCAGCAGCAGATGCTCGGTGGATACGTATTCGTCCTTGAAATTGGCGGCTTCGCGGAAGGCCTGTTCAAGGGCCTTGTTCAGCGCCTGGCCGAGCCCCGGCTGGCTGGCAGCGCCGGCCACGCGAGGCAACTTGTCCTCGATCTGGTGCAGGTCATGCTCCAGCCGTTCGGTGGGCACGCCAATCTTGCCCAGCACCGAGGGGATCACGCCCTCGCGATCCTCAATCAGAGCCAGCAACAGGTGCACCGGCTGCACCTCTGGATTGCCCAGTTCCGCAGCCCGGCTCTGCGCCTGCTGAATCGCCTGCTGCGACTTGACCGTAAATTTGTCCCAACGAATCGCCATCTGTTCTCCACTCTCCCACTGCCTGTTTCCCATATCCCTGCCTGGTGCCGAACCGATACGGAAACCGGAATCCCAACCTTACCCCAGAATGATTCTCGTCCTCTACTGCCTGTTAGGCAAAGGGAAGCGCCGGAGGGGCAGATTCAGCATCCCCCGGCGCGTCCTAGGACCTTCAGCTTGGCTGCCCCGAGACATCGGGCGCAGTCATCTCGTTATCGAACGCTTGCCAACTCCGGCTCTTCCACCTTCTTCGCGCCGCCCACGTTCACCTTGATCTGCCTGGGCTGCGCCTCCAGCTTTTTGCTGAGCTCCAGCCTGAGCACGCCGGCGTTGTAGCTGGCCTCCACATTTTCCGTGTCCACCGAGGTGGGCAACGCGAAAGCGCGGAAGAAGGAGCCATAGCGCCGTTCGATGCGATGGAAGTTCTGTTGCTTCTCCTCGGCCTCGAATTTCCGCTCGCCCTTGACGGTCAGAGTATGATGCTCCACGCGAATGTCCAGATCCTTCTCTTCAATGCCCGGCACTTCCAGCTTCAAGACGACCTTCTTGGCGTCCTCATAAATGTCCACCGCCGGGGTAAAACGAGCGATCTCTCCCCCGCTCTGCTCTTCGTTCAAGTCGCGGAAAAGCGAATTGACGCGGTTCTGCAATGCTACGGCCTCGCGAAACGGTACCCAACGATTGATTGCCATAACTCTCATCCTCCTGAGAATGTTTTTCAGATTGTGGGCCGGAGACCTGAATCCCTAGCCGCTCAAACCATCTGATGAGACTATAGCATGAACGATTCATAAAATATGCGTCTAATACACTCATATTTTGAATGCAAGTATAAGTTTATTTATTTCTTCAATTTACAAGGAAGCCGGTGGAAGAGATCGGCTCAATGTGCCGATTCAATGAGCGCTGCAATCAAAATGAGGGCCTGCGATAGGGCGAGGGCGTCCGCTTCGATCGGCGGACACCGGCGCATTTCCGCGATCGATAGAAGACCTCCGGGAATTCCCGCCGTAGCGCTTCGACCAGCGCAGCGTGTTCCGGCGTTCCCAGTCGAATTTCCCGGACGTCGTGAGCCTGCGGAGACCGGGCCCCGCCCGCCTCATCAATCTGCGAAGAATCAGATCCAGTTCGACTTCCTGCCGATATCATGCTATTCATCTGCCTCCTCTCGAATCCCTTTCGGCCCTTTCAGTGAAAACCCGCGGCCGGCAGAATGGTTGCGCACAACACGATGGAATCGCCTCCCCGATCGGGGTCGCCTGATCCGGGACCGCATGATCCGGGACCGATGGATGAGCCTCAACAGATCGAGAAAAGACTAAGGCTCACTGGAAAGAACGTCAAAAGCGACGCGCCCTCCTTTTTGAGGTCGATAACGCGCCCTTCAAGACCAGGACGCGGCTCCTGCTTCGGTCCAGTCCCGGCGCGACGCCTCGCTCTACAATCAAGCTCAGATGACTCTGCCCTTCAGCCTCCCCCAATCAATTGACTGGCACTGGCTCTGGCTGTCTGTGGCTGCCTTTCTGGCCGGAGTGCTCAATGCCGTAGCCGGCGGCGGCAGCTTTCTGCTGTTTCCTGCCATGCTCAGCATGAAGATGCTCCCTGTGCAGGCCAACGCCACCAACACCGTCGCCCTCTGGCCCGGCCAGCTTACCTCCGTTGCCGCCTATCGCGACCAGATCCGGAAGAACTTTCGCCTCGCCTGGCCCATGGCCCTGGCCGGATTTCTCGGCGGCACGGCTGGCGCCATCGTCCTGCTCAACACGCCGCAGACCACGTTCCTGCACTTGGTTCCGTGGCTGCTGCTGGTGGCGGCCATCCTGTTCGCGTTGACCGGCCCCGTCACCCGCTGGCTCGATCGGCCGAAGAAGGAGCCTGCCGGCAATCCGCGCATCGAGCCACCTCAGCCACCCCGTCTGGCGATGGTGTTTCCATTGACGATCATGGTCTGCTTTTATATCGGCTACTTCGGGGCCGGCGCCGGCTTTTTGATGATCACCTTGCTCTCGCTGTTCGGCTTTCAAGATCTGAACGATATCAATGCCCTCAAAGTCGTCTCCACCACCATGGCCAACGGGGTCGCCTTCCTGATTTTTGTTGTCGATGGCCAGGTGGTGTGGCGCTACTGCCTGCTGGCCATGGTCACCTGTGCCATCGGCGGTTACACCTCGGCCCGGTTCGCCCGCCGAATCCCCCAGCCCGTCCTGCGCGCCTCGGTCGTTTTCATCGGCCTGGGCATGGCCGCCTGGTTCTTTTGGAGAAACAGATGACGGCCGGCAGCGAACCGTCAGGAGCCTGCATCGGTTGAGCCTCGAACGGCTGGCTGCGGGCTGATCGCGAACGCGCGCTCGCGGTCGGCTGTAAACTTGAGATATGAGTCACGAAGGCATTCGCTTTGTCGATCAAGAGCACGCGGCGCGTGAAGTGAACAGCAACCGCCCACTGGCCCGCATCGCCTTCGCCCCGGAGAAGGTGCGCGTTCTCCTCTCCGAGGGCAAGGGCCTGGAGATCGACTGGCAGGACGGTCATCGCAGCGCTTGGAGCTTTGCCTGGCTGCGCGACGCATGCCCGTGCGCCACCTGCAACGAGGAGCGGGAAAAAGAAGGCCGCAAGCCCGGCCAGCCCAAGCCGAAGCCGCGAGCGGTTCTGCCCATGTACGCGCCGCCGGCCAAGCCGGCCAGCGCACAAGCCGTCGGCCGCTACGCCCTGCAGTTCAACTGGCAGGACGGGCATTCGGCGGGCATCTATTCCTGGGAATATCTCCGCCGTGTGTGCCCGTGCCGGGAGTGCACTTTGGCCGCCGGGGAGGCGATCGGACCTCGAAACCAGGCTCAGGCAAAATGAACCGGGCCGGGCGCCCCAGACTGCTCCTGGCGAGGAACCATGAAGACCCTGATCAGCATTCTGAGCCTAGTGATGCTGTTTGCGCCGCGCTCAGTTCACGCTCAGACCAGGGCCGATGAAGCCGCTGTCGGTAAGGTTCCCTAAGCCTTTCGAGCGGCATGGGGAAAGCACAATGGCCGTGAACTGGCACTGACCGTCGCTAGCGACGTGGACTTTGTGAAAGTCGGCGGCGATTGGATTCATGGCCGGGCGGACTTCGAGCTGTATCACACCCGTTTGCTCGCCGGCCGATTCAAAGAGTCGATACTCACACCTGTCGATCGCTCCGTGCGTTTTCTGCGGTCTGATCTTGCCCTGCTTCATTGGAGCTGGCGGATCGAGGGCGAGCGCAATGAAGACCTCGCGCCGCGCAAACCCCGCATGAGTACCTTCACCATGGCGGTTGAAAGGCAAAGCGGGGACTGGTTGATTGTTACGGCGCAGAATGCCAATTTCATTTCAGGTCCAAACCCGGAATTGGGCGAAATAAAACCGCCCAACGTTTTCCCGCAGTAGACCCCTACGGCGCCTGGTGCGCATTCTTGGCGGGCAAGACTGGGGCGTCGGAACGGTTAACCACCATCGTTACTGCCTGATCGGCATGCGCAGCCACGCGCAGCAGTGCGCGGTTGTGCGGCTTGAGAAATTCTGCCGACACCGCCGTATCGAGAAATGCGAGCAGACCGTTCCAATAGCCGGCGATATTGATAGCGATCACGGGTTTGGCGTGCAGCTTCAGTTGCGCCCAGGTCACCACCTCCAGCAGCTCTTCGAGCGTTCCAAAGCCTCCCGGCAGAACCAGGAACGCATCCGCGAGCTCGGCCATGCGCGCCTTGCGCTCATGCATGGTAGAGACCAGTTCAAGGCGCGTCAGCCCGGCATGCGCGATCTCTTTGCCGGACAGCACGTCCGGCAACACGCCGATCACTTCGGCTCCCCCGGCGAGGGCCGCATCGGCAACCGCACCCATGAGCCCTACGCTGGCTCCGCCATAGACCAGGCCCAGACCCGCGGAGGCAATCCGAGCGCCCAGCGCACGCGCCTCGGCCAGATAGATCGGAAGATTTCCATCTGCCGACCCGCAGTAGACGGCAACTCGGCTGGGGGGATTTTGTGAGGGGACCATTCTGTACCCAGAATAACGGGTCCGAGCTCGCCCATGAGCCCTTGACCGGTTTCCCGATACCGGGTGGGCCAGATGCCGGGTGGGCCAGATCGTCAATCCCGCTCGCCCGGGCATTGACGACGCTTTTGGCCTCTTTCCTTTTTTAGGCCGGCGAAGGACTCTCCTGGGGTCGAACGGAGGCTTCGACCCCGACGGTCGGCCTCAGCAAAGGCCATCCTTTGCGCAGCACAAAGTCCAGCCAGGCCCCGGCGAATTGCGAAGTGAGGACCGCGGCCACCACCAGAGTGGTGTAGAACTGCGAGCTGATGATTCCCGCTTCGAAGGCCACACTGGCCAGGACGATTCCCGGGCCGCCGCGCGCGTTGGTGGTGATGGCCAGGTTGATCAGATCGAGCCCACGGAAGCCCGCGCAGCGACCAGCCAGTGAAACGGAGAGGATCTTGACCACGCAACTGCCGACGAGGAACAGGGCCATCATCGAGAGCGACAGGCCCTTGGTCAGGTCCAGCTTCAGCCCCACGACGGCGAAATAGATGGGAACAAAGAAGGCGAAGGCCACTTTCCCGATGGCATCGAGCGACTCGGCGAACAGCCTGCGCTTCTTGTGGATCACGGCAAAGCCGGCCAGGAAGGCAGCAAACACCAGGCTCACGTCCAAGGCACCGGCGAGGGCGCAATAGGCCAGCAGAACGACAATCGCATAGCCTGCCGGGGAGTGCCTGGCCAATATGTTGAAGCGTGCCTTGTTCATGCGCTTGACGATGCGCGGAACGACGGTCAGGCCGAGTACGAAGAAGCCGACCGTCGCGGCCAGGTGATACCCCATCGCCCGCGGGTTGAACGCTGAGGTGCCGGCCATCGCCGTTGCCACGGCCAAAGCAAGCCACAGCACAATGTCTTCAAGCACCGCGACGCCGAGCACCAGGCGAGCAAAGCGCGTGTCGAGAATCTTCAGGTCAGCAAAGATCTTTGAGACAACCGGCACAGAAGTCACGGCGACGCCGACGGCCAGAATGATGGTAAGGGAAATGCGATTGCCGTTCGGTCCGGCCAGCGATGGACGAACCAGCCAGGGGCCGAAGGCGAGACCAAGCAGGAAGGGCAATCCCGTCCCGACAATAGCCAGCCAGCTCACTTCGCGCCGTTCACCGCGCCGGAAGACGTCCTGGGTCTCGGCACCGGCGAGGAACATCAGCAGCAGCAGGCCCATCCAGTAGAGAAAGTCCAGGATGTTGCCTTGGTGACTGACCGAGGTGACCAGGTGGGCCACAGCCGGAACGCGGCCCAGAACGGCGGGGCCGAGAACGACGCCCGCCAGGATCTCGCCCACGACCTTGGGCTGACGCATCTTGACAAAGACGTAGCCCAGCAATTGCGCCATTCCGAGAAAGAGCAGGATGACGAAGAGGACACTGGTCAGCTCTGCATTCGACAAATCGACCTCACATGGAATCGGTATCAATTCAAGGGGAGGGGATCGTCCCTGAGTGCCCCATGTTTGGATGCTTTCAATTGCCATGACGGCGAGTGAACAGAGCCAAATCTGTTGCGAGCATCGGCTGGCCGCGCCCGCCCCGAGTATCTCCTTTGCATTCGAGCTCTCTCCACGGTTGACAGCCAGCCTCGATCCCGAGGATCAGCCCCTCCCGGTGACGTTCGCCGGGAATGCCTCCGCTTGTCAGAGCGGGACACGAAGCTGGCTCCCAAGCCCGCGCGTAGTGGATCGCTTGAGCATCTGGTCCCGCCTCGAATCCTCTTTCATGCTTAAGGATTAAGGAACCGGCAAGCACGCAACGGTCTGCCCGTGCCCACGCGCCAGCCCGATGCCGGGTACACTAGAACGAGGAATCTTCCCCTCTGGATCCGCCCGTGCAGCCGCTCACCCACAATTTGAACCCAGAACAGCGCGCCGCCGTAGAAACCACGGATGGTCCGCTGCTCATTCTTGCCGGCGCCGGCTCCGGCAAGACCCGCGTCATCACCAGCCGCATTGCCTGGCTCATTCAGGAAAAAGGCGTTGCGCCCGACTCCATTCTGGCCGTCACCTTTACCAACAAGGCAGCCAAGGAGATGGGCGAGCGTGTCGACAAGCTGCTCGGCCATTCTTCGATGGCCAAGCCCTTGATTGCCACATTTCACTCCCTCTGCGTGCGCATGCTGCGCCGCGACATCGAGGCTCTGAAAGTCGGCGGGGAAGGGCTGACCCGCTCCTTCGCCATCTACGACGAAAACGACCAGCAGAGCATCGTCAAAGCGGTCATGCGCCGCATGGGTCTGGACACCAAGCAGCTCACCCCGCGCACCGTCCTGGGCCGCATCAGCTGGGCGAAGAATCACATGGTCGATCCGCAGGAGTACTACCTGGCCAGCCAGGATCCCAACAGCGAGCGCGTCGCCCACATCTACCAGAGCTACAAGGCCGAACTGCGCAAGAACAACGCGCTCGACTTTGACGACCTGCTGCTCGAGGCGGTGCGACTGCTGAAGGTTTCCGGCCCAGTCCGGGAGCGCTACCAGCAACGTTATCGCTATCTGCTGGTCGACGAGTACCAGGACACCAACCGCCCTCAGTACGAGCTGATGAAGTTGCTGGCCGGGGAGGCCAAAAACGTCTGCGCTGTGGGCGACGAGGACCAGAGCATCTACTCCTGGCGAGGCGCGGATATCCGGAACATTCTGGAGTTCGAGAAGGATTTTCCCAACGCCAAAATCGTTCGTCTGGAGCAGAACTACCGCTCCACACAGGTGATTCTCGAAGCCGCTGGCGCGGTGGTCTCTAACAACCTGCGCCGCAAGGGCAAAAGACTTTGGACCGACCGCCAGGGTGGCTCGCTGGTCGGCTACTACGAAGCCCCCGACGGCGAGAATGAAGCCTTGTTCATCGCCGACCGCATCCAGAAATTTCTCCGTGAAGCCGGCGACCGAGGCGACGAAGCCCACTGCGCGGTGCTTTACCGCACCAACTCGCAGTCGCGCCTGGTCGAAGAGGCGCTGCGCCGTTATGGGATCCGCTACACCATGGTCGGCGGTTTCAGCTTTTATGAAAGAGCCGAAATCAAGGATCTGCTCAGCTACCTGCGGCTGGTTCGCAATCCGCATGACTCCATGGCTCTGAATCGCGTGATCAACACCCCCGCGCGCGGCGTCGGCAAAACCACGCTCGAGACGCTGGAGCGGCTGGCGCTTGAAACCGGCCAGTCCACCTGGGACGCGCTCGCCGCCGCGCTCAAGAACCGGCTGATCCCCACCCGCGCGCACATGGCGCTGGACTCTTTCCGCCAGCTCATCCTCGACGCCCAGGCGATGATGGACCCAGACTTCGCCGGCAAGCTCTCGGCTGACGTGGCACTGGTAGAGGCAGACGGCCAGGCCGATACCGGCTTTGAGTTCGGCGCTGCCGGAAGGTCCTCAGAAGACAGCCGGCAAGCTGCCGATTCCCGCGAAGCGGCCGCTGAATTCAACTTCGGCGGCAACGAAAACCAGCTTCCCCTGCTGAACGCCGCCAGCTTTTCGCCGTTCGCCGACCCGCCCCAACGCCCGTTTCTCGAGATGCGGAACGAACCTGGGGGCCCTCGGGTCTCGTCAGTCCAACCTGGGAGGGATGATCTGAAATCTCGATCGACCTCGGAAGCTGCTTCTGAGCAGAATCAGGCCTTCCGCGCTCCGGGCGATGCCGCTACGCTTCCTGAACTGATCCGCTTTATCAACGACCGCACCGGCTACCTCAAGGCTCTCGAAACCGAAGGCTCACCGGAAGCCTTCAGCCGCATTGAAAACCTGAAGGAACTGGCCAACGCCGCCCATGATGCAGAAACCCGCGGCGAAACCCTGGCTGAGTTCCTGGACCACGCCGCTCTCGCCTCCGATAGCGACCAGTTCGACCCCGACGCCCGGGTTACCCTCATGACCCTGCATGCCGCCAAGGGCCTTGAGTTCCCCCTGGTCTTCCTTGCCGGCCTGGAAGAGGGACTCTTTCCCCACTCCCGCACCCTCAACAACCCTGAGGAACTGGAAGAAGAGCGCCGCCTTTGCTACGTCGGCATGACGCGCGCCATGAACACGCTTGTTCTCTCCCGCGCGCACTATCGAAGAAGGTATGGCAATGACGCGCCGGAGATGTCCATTCCGTCGCGCTTCCTCGAAGAGGTGCCCAGCCAACTGGTCGAGAACCTTGGGAGCCGCTCCCCCGGCTGGTCGACGTCCAGCTCGAACAACCGCGCCAGCGGCTATGGACCCGGACGCCGTCCCAGCCAGTTCAGCGAGTTTGCTGATCAGCACTACAACTACGAGGACGAAACCCAGGAATCCGGTGGTGCAACGGCCGCCGGCACGCGAAGCAACGGCAGCAAGACCGCGCCCTCCAAGCCATTTGTCGCCTCCTGGATGACGCCCAAAGCCAAGCCGGCCGGCTCGTCAAGCCAAGTGGCAGCAGGAGGCGAGGATCCGGAAGGGGGTTCGATTGACAATATTGCCCGCTTTTTCCAAGCCAAGGGTGCAGCGCCGAAGCCCGGTACGCTGGGCCGGCCGGCCATGGCCATTCCCGCCCCCGCCGGCGCCCACAACCTGCAAAAAGGCCAGCGTGTCCGGCACTCCAAGTATGGGGACGGCACCATTCTGATGCGCGAAGGCGAAGGCGAAGATGCCAAGCTGACTGTCATGTTCACCCGCCACGGCATGAAAAAGCTCATCGAGAAGTTCGCCAATCTGCAGAAGATTTAGGGCCGGCGGGCCCATCGGAGATTGTTCACCAGGGGCGACTTCTTTTAAAGTGGCGGCAGGAAATCTATCCTCCGATTTGTTGGCACAGAGGACGAGATGACGAACGCGCTCTGGAGGCGCGCAGCGACGGGCTCGTCAATAGCACCGCTTAAGCAAGGAATCGAGGCCAGCGGCCCTATCGAAGTCACCCTCTCTGTCTCCAGTGATGCGAAAGATACCGGCTTCACCGTCAAAATCATCGACGTGCTGGCTGACGGCACCGCATCCCAGCATCACGCTCAGCGTCGTTCGCAGGGAAGCAGCAAACCAGGCTTGTTCTGTTCTGGGCGATGGCGGGATACTTGCTCACGTTCTGGGAGCCCTGGACGTCTAACTAAATTTAGTCAACTTGACCGATCCGTGTTATACTCTGTTCAATCGTAGAATTCGATCTGAAGTTCTTGCCTGTTCCGGTTACCGCCTACTCGCAAACTTCCACATTGCGTTCGCGGTAAATAAGCATCGAAGGAGCAACACACAATGGAAC
>DATDLS010000539.1:0-3803 GCA_036519195.1 Occallatibacter sp.
CAGCTGGCGAATGTCCGCCGTCGTCGTCCAGCGCGTGTTGGGGCCATCTTCCTTATCCATGTGAGCGTTGATGACCTTGCCGATGCCGTAGCAAAGCACCGCGGTCACCACGACAAAGATGCCCAGCGCGGCCAGAAAGACAACGATACCGGTCACCCGGACATCGGACTGCTCAAAACCAGCCGATGCGTCCACCTCGTCGGGCCCGTGCGAACCAAGCTGCATCTCGTCGTCGTGTTTGTGTCCGCCATTGTTATGCATGGACATGCTCAGGCTCCAGAATCTCCGCCAGATGCGGATCGTTGGTCTGCACCAGCGGCCGCATCTTCAGGCGCGTGCAGTAGATGGCTACCCAGAAGGCCACCATGGCCACGGGGACAGCAATATATTCCAAAATTCCCCAGCTGAAGTGCAGGTTGCGCGCCGCGTCCCTGAAGTTGGGCTCGATCAGCCAGAACAGGTCGAAGGCCTTGGCGAAGATCATCCAGCCGCAGACGGCCATCAGCCGCTTCTTGTTGCGCTTGATGTCCCTGGACAGCAGCATGGTGAACGGAATCAGCCAGTGGAAGATGAAGTCCAGCGTGATGATGATGCCCCAGTGTCCGCGAATGCGGTCCAGATACCAGGGAATCTCTTCCGGCAGATTGCCCGACCAGATGATGAGAAATTGCGCGAAGGCCAGGTAGATGTTGAGCATCACGAAGGCAAAGGTGAACTTGCCCAAGTCGTGCTGTTCGGTCTGGCGAAGGATGGTCTTGAACGGCTCAGCCTTCGAAAGCGAAAGCGAAACGATGATCGAGAGCGCCAGCACCGAGTACCCCTGCCCGACCAGGAACAGGAGCCCGTAGACCGACGAGTACCAGGTGGGGTCAAGCGACATGACCCAGTAGATGACCGCCGCTGTCATGGTCAGCGAATACACCAGGATGCCGGGACCGGAGATGTTCTCCATCTTCCTGATCCACTGGGGCGTATTGGCTGGCGAATCCTTGTCGCGTGCGATACTGAGCCGGTTCAGCCGCCAGGAATAGAGCCACCACACGGCGAAACAGAACAGGCCGACGAGAAGGAACATGTCAGGTTGCAGCATGGGCCGCTTGAAGCTGATGGCATGCGCCTGGATTTCATTGATGAAGCCCGATTTCAGCGCAGCATCCACATCGTCTGGTTTCGAACCGTCCACCTGGGCCCACAGATAGAGCTTCTTCATGAAAACGACGATGACCAGCCAGTAGACGAAGATCAGCGGCAATGTGCGGCTCATGGCTTCCAGCGGCCGCCGCAGCAAGAGTCCCCATTTGCCGCCCGTCACATATTGCACCATCAAGAGAGCCAGCCCGCCGACGGCCCAGCCGAAAGTGAGCATCAGTCCCAGCAGCCAGGCGCGCAGAAAGTGGTTCCAGCCCAGCTGATCCTGCGCCTGGCCGAGGAAGGCGAGAAGGACCGCCAGCGCCCCGAAGACCACTGCGACAATAACGGCCCTCGTCTTCCATACGTCGACAAATGCCGGGGCGCTCAAATCGGCAGGGAGCGTTTTGGCGTGATTTTCGTGAGCCATTTCCTGTTTCCTTACTGAGCGGCCGCTGGGGCCGGTTTGCTTTCGGGAATCTTGATTGCCGGGTCTGCCGGGTTGGCCGGAGCCATGGCCGGGGTTCCTTCCTTGGTGACCGGCGGGTTGGCCTGTACCGCAGTCGCGGGAAGCGTCCAAGGCTCGGCGAAGCCTTCCGGCAGGTTCTTCTCCTTGGCGATCACTTTCAGGTCCTTCACCTCGGTCCCCGCGGGCACATCGTTGGGCGTAGCCGCCTGGCTCAGCTGCAGAGCACGGATGTAGGCCGCCACCGCCCAGCGATCTTCTGGCGCCAGTTGCGCCGAATAGTCCGGCATGGCGCCGTAACCGTGGGTCATCACGTAGAAGTAGTGGGAAAGCGGCTGCGCGAGCCGCACCTGGTCGTGAAAATTGCCTGCCGGCTTGTAGCCGCGGTCGACAATCGCGCCCAGGCCGTTGCCCACCCGGGAGTGGCATGGAGTGCAATAGACGTTGAACCGCTCCTGGCCGCGCTTCAGTACGTCCAGGGTGACCGGAAAGGGCATCAGGTTCTGCTCTTCGCGGTAGCCGTTGGCGCCCTGGACCACGCCGGTATAGAAGTAGCTGTCTTCGCGCAGCTGCCCGCGGGCCACGGTATTGAGCACCTGCGGCCGCGCCCCGCGATGATCGGCAAACATCTCGGAGCCGCGCTGGGGAATCAGCTTGGGCTGATTCTGCATGTCCTGGCGGCAGCCGGCGATGAACAACAGCGCGAGCAAACCGGCCATCAGGGAGCTCGGCCCCGGTCCGCCCTTCCGAGAACGACGTGACCGCGCATTCGAGTTCATACGGAGGTCGATCATCAGTACTCCACCTCCACCACCGACACCGGTTCCAGCGTGGCCAGATAAGCCCGTGTCTCAACCAGGTCGAACTTGGGGTCCAGCGCCTCCAGGCACAGGAAGAACTTGTCGGTCGTTGCACCGTTGCGGAAGTTGGGCGCGTTGAACAGCGGATGATAGAGCGACGGCAGTCCGTTCAGCGCCAGCATGCCGAAGGCCGCCGAAAGCCCGGCCCACAGGATCGTCCACTCGTACGCGGGCACAATGAACGCCGGCCAGGAGTACGTGGGCCGTCCAGCAATATTCAACGGGTAGGCCAGCACCGAGATCCAGGTTTCGAGCGAGAACATGGCCGCGACGCCCATCAATCCGCCAACCAGTGTAATCAGCGGCACCTTGTTGCGATGGAAGCCGATGGCCTCCGCCGCCTCTTCGACCGGGTAGGGCGTATAGCAATCCATGCGCCGCCAGCCATCGTGGCGCGCCTGCTGCGCGGCCCGCACCAGATCGCTCGGTGTATCGAATTCGGCCAGCAGGCCGTAGGTTCCTTCGCGTGGGGGCATCAGTCACCAGCCTCCGCCGGTTGCGTCGGCGTAATCTTGGGGGTGATCTTCGCCCCAGGGAGCATCATGCGAATCTCGTTCATGGGAATCATGGGCAGGAATCTGACAAACAGGAGGAACAGCGCCGTGAACAGCCCCAGGGTACCTACATAAATCATGTAGTCCCATTTGGTGGCGCGATAGGTGCCCCACGACGAAGGCAGGAAGTCGCGGTAGAGGCTGGTGACAACGATGACGAAGCGCTCAAACCACATCCCGGTGTTGACCACGATGGAGATAAAAAACATATACGGGATCGAGGTCCGCAGCTTGCGCGACCAGAGGGTGGTCAACGGGATAGCCAGATTGCAGGTCACCAGCACCCAGTACGACCAGCCCATGGGGCCGAACATACGGTTCCAAAACATGAACGCTTCCCAGTGCGATGCCGAGTACCAGGCCATGAAGGCTTCCATGCCATATCCGTAGGCCACGATGAAGCCGGTAGCCAGCATGACCTTGCCCATGTTGTCGATATGACGATCGGTGACCAGGCCTTCCAGGTGATAAAACTTGCGCAGCGGAATGGCCAAGGTCAGCACCATGGCAAAGCCGGAATAGATGGCGCCGGCCACAAAGTAAGGCGGGAAAATGGTCGTGTGCCAACCCGGAAGTACGGCGACGGCGAAGTCGAAGCTGATGACCGTGTGCACGGAAAGCACCAGCGGCGTGGCCAGACCGGCAAGCAGCAGCGAGGCCGTCTCGTAACGCATCCAGTGGCGCACCGATCCTCGCCAACCCAGCGACAACATGCCGTAGAAATATTGGCCTATCTTGGAATTCGAACGGTCGCGGAACGTGCCGAAGTCCGGCACCATGCCGACGTACCAGAAG
>DATDLS010000540.1:0-2018 GCA_036519195.1 Occallatibacter sp.
GTGATCGATGCAGTTACACCGTAATTCTGAGCGGATGGTCCGCGATCCCCGGCGGCGTAAACGTCAAGTTTCAGGGACCCATCTCAAAGGAGGTCGAACCGTTCCTAAAGGCTTGTCCATGCGGAGGTGCGTTTCGGTCACCAGGCAGTCCTCGCTGCCCGCACTGTTTTAAAGAGCTTTCGGCTGTACGCGCAACGACCTATATTGAAGCCAATGCAAGCCGGAACGGCAAAGGGCTGGAGATGGGATCAAAAGTGGGATGGGATCTACGGAATTGTAATTGAGAATCAATCCTTAAAAGACTGGTGGTTGTGAATTCCCGACACGTTAGGGGTAGCTGTCTTGCCTCAGCTGGAACTGGAGAAGGCGTTCTTCCGTTAAGATAACGGAGAGGGCGCATGAGAAAAGGGCGAAAGCACTACACCGGAGAAGAGAAGGTTGCCATCCTGAGACGACACTTGTTGGATAAAGTGCCGGTTTCTGATCTCTGTGAGGAGCATGGACTGCAGCCGACAGTGTTCTACCGCTGGCAGAAAGAGTTCTTCGAGAATGGCGCGGCCGCCTTCCAGGGCAAGGGCCGGCAGGACCACCAAGGTGAACAACAACGGATCGAGTTCCTGGAAAAGAAGATCCAGACCAAGGACGAGGTGCTGGCTGAATTGATGGCCGAGCACATCGCCCTAAAAAAAAGTCTTGGGGAGCTCTGACCAAAGTGTGGGTGCCGCCCGATGTGCGGGACCTGGTGGTGGATTTCGTCCGGTGCTGGTCGGAAAAAACGGAGATCGGCACCGGACGATTCATTCACTGGCTGGGCGTGCGAACCAGCAAGTTCTACGACTGGCGAGAGCGCTATGGGCGCGTCAATGAGCACAACGGTTGGGTTCCCCGTGATTTCTGGCTACAACCGTGGGAGAAGCAAGCCATCATCGGCTTCCACCGGGAACATCCTCTGGAAGGCTATCGGCGATTGACGTTCATGATGCTGGACGCTGATGTTGTGGCTGTCAGCCCCTCCAGCGTTTGGCGAGTGCTCCAACAAGCCGGATTGCTCTCCCGATGGAAGGGTAAGCCTTCGCGCAAGGGGAGCGGTTTCGAACAACCACCGCATGCGCACCAGCATTGGCACATCGATGTTTCCTACATCAACGTGAGCGGCACCTTCTATTACCTGTGCAGCATTCTGGATGGCTACAGCCGTTCGATCGTTCATTGGGATTTGCGGGAATCGATGACGGAAGCGGAGATCGAAGTCATTTTGCAACGAGCGCGGGAGAAATATCCGGAAGCGAAACCCCGGATCATCTCCGACAACGGCCCACAGTTCATTGCTAGGGATTTCAAGGAATTCATTCGCATCGCGGGGATGACCCACGTGCGCACCTCGCCCGGCTATCCTCAATCGAACGGGAAACTTGAACGCTGGCACAAATCGCTAAAATCGGAGTGCATCAGGCCAGGTACACCGTTGACGAGAGAAGACGCGGTGCGTTTGATTCAAGCCTACGTGGATCACTACAACACCGTGCGCCTGCACAGCGCTATCGGCTACGTGACGCCGCACGATATGCTCGCCGGGCGGCAGGCTGAGATCCACGCGGCACGCGATCGCAAGCTCGAGGAAGCGCGTCACCAACGGCAGCTCCGGCGGGAGGCCAGATCGCTGCTTGCACATTCTTCGAACACGACTACAATGACCTCGCCAGGTGAAACAGAAGCGGGCTCTGCAGGGATGCAACCATGCTGAGGGATAACCTGGTAGGACTCATCGAGCCGATGCGAATCAGCGCGGGAGTTGATCCTCTCGCGCTGAGCATCCAAAAGCAGGCATCGGACGATAGATCCTCATGCCTTGAAAATCCCCGCCCCAAAGGGGCGGAATCTTCACTAACGGAAAACGTCACCTCTCCATTTCAGGCTGAGCCAGCACAACAGGGTAAGTCCACATCGCTCCCCGCAACTGGGAAAGTACATCGCAAGATGTACCGATGGCGGTGCGGATAACAGATGAGGGAGAAAGC
>DATDLS010000541.1:0-2959 GCA_036519195.1 Occallatibacter sp.
GTCGTTACCAGGTTTTTTCAAAAAAAGTTCCGGGAAGAACAGCCAGACAATGGACAGCAGGATGCAGCGGCAAGATTGAGAGACGCTCTGTTTGGTGATAGTCCTCTGCCTCTCCTCTTGGCTTCAATCAAGGTGGATGCACTTCAGTCAGAGCCTTGGACCACGTTGGCTGAGGCGGAGAGATATCGCACGTCTGGCGAAAGCGCAAAGGCGATTGCATCATTGCAGACCGTCCTCGCCATGCCGAACCTCGAGTCAAGGATGTACCTGGAGGCTTGGCAGGCACTACGCTCACTGGGAGTCAACCTCCCGCCGGAACAAGCGAAGGATCTGCTTGGAATGGTGGTGGAGGTCGGCCTGCCCGGCGGGTTATTGCTTATCTGGTTGTTTCAGCAAGCCCCAAGGGGTAGTGTTTCAGTCTTTCCGGGGGGGTGAAGGTCTGAGGCTCTGCGTATTTGTATGTAAGGTACAGGTCTATGCGCGGTGCCGAGGCCGAGCAGGGTCTGGAACGCAGCCATGGGTGTCTGACGACGATTGTGGCGAAAAACGAACTCATCAAGATAGACCTGCAGTTGATCGCGGCTTACGCCGTGATAGGTTCCGATGAGCCATTGTTGTAGATTGCCGATGGCTCGGTCCGCCAATGGCGCAACTGATTTCTGGCCTTTGCGAAGGTCGCTTTGCAGGGGCTGGGTGCGCGGAATATGCCTGAATCCGGCTTGTTCAAATCCGGCGAAGCTTTTGAGCCCGTCGGTGTAGATCGTAGAGCCGGGAGCCACATTGTGCTGGACGAACCGATTGAGAGTGACGCCCCTGAAGTCCGGGATGACCTCCATCCGTATGCGTCCTGAGGCCTTTCCCCGTTTCTCTACCGCGACAATGACGAGGGCCGCTTTCCGGCCTTTCAGTTGACGGCTTCCTTGCAGACCGGCCTGAGTCCCACCAATCCACGTATCGTCCACTTCCACTTCGCCGCGCAGCGGCTCGCGTTCCAGGTTCACCATCGCTCGGCGGAACTTATGGAGCATCATCCACGCCGTCTCGTAACATCCCAGGCCGAGCTGGCGCTGCAAGAGAAGCGCTGAGATGCCGCGCTTATCGGTGGTCATCAGGTACGCAGCCCAGAACCACACCATCAGAGGGAGCTTCGTGTTGTGAAGGACCGTCCCTGCCGTCGGCGATACCTGATGCCGACAGCGAACACACTGCCAACGCCCCAGCCCAATCAATTCATGAGCACTCCGGTTCCCGCATTGCGGGCACACAAAACCGTCCGGCCAACGGCAGCCAGACAGGTACGCCCGGCACGCCTCTTCGGTGGCGAACTGTGACTGGAATTCGCGCAGATTCTTCGGAAATGCTGGGCGCGGCACGCCTCTACACTACCCCTTGGGGCTTGCTGAAACAACCAGATAATGCGACAGCTCTAAGAACTTGTTGAAATTGGTTCCGGTCTTCGGCCGATTCAGGTGCTGGTTCGTCTATTGAGTATGCGTGGAGACGAGCGAGTTCAGGACAGCATGTTCAGCTATTTGACGTTGGAGCAGCGTGTTCCTGCGGATCATCCTTTACGCGAGATTCGCGTCCTGACGGATGGCGTTCTCCAGTCTTTGGACTCGGAGTTCGACAAGCTGTACGCGGCCACGGGCCGTGCGTCGATCGCGCCGGAGTATATGCTGCGGGCGCTTCTGTTGCAGGCGTTTTACTCGATCCGCTCGGAGCGCCAGTTGGTCGAGCAGCTCGACTACAACCTGCTGTTCCGCTGGTTCGTCGGCCTGGGCATGGACGATGCGGTGTGGAACCATGCGGTCTTCTCCAAGAACCGCGACCGGCTGCTGAACAGCGAGGTGGCGCAACAGTTTTTCGCGGCGGTGAACAAGCAGGCGAAGCGCTTCATGAGTGACGATCACTTCACCGTGGACGGCACGCTGATCCAGGCCTGGGCGTCGCACAAGAGCTTCCGCGCCAAGGACGGTTCCGATTCCGATGGCGGCGATGGCACAAACTTCCACGGCCACAAGCGCTCGAACGACACCCATGAATCGACCACCGACCCGGACGCGCGACTCTACAAGAAGAGCTATGGCAAGGAGTCGCATCTGGCCTATCTGGGGCACACGCTGGTGGAGAACCGCAACGGCCTGATCGCCGCTGCCATGGTGACCCAGGCCGACGGCTACGCCGAGCGCGAGGCCGCGCTGCTGATGCTTCAGGAGAAGCGAAAAGGCCGCAGGCGTCGCATCACCGTAGGCGCGGACAAGGCCTACGACACGAAGGATTTCATCGCGGCCACACGCGAGTTGAACGTCACCGCACATGTGACCAAGAACGAGAAGGGACGCCGCTCGAACCTCGACCGCAGAACCACGCGGCATCCCGGTTACGCCATCAGCCTGAGCCGCCGATGGCTGATCGAAAAGGGATTTGGATGGCTCAAGCAGACCGGACCGATCCGCCAGGTGAAGCTGCGCGGTCTGCACAACGTCGAATGGCTGTTCGTCTTCAGTTGCGCAGCCCACAACCTGATGCGCCTGCCCAGGCTGATCGCCCAAAGAGTGGGCCTCAGGGAGCAGTGCGCCTGAAGTTCGACCAGAGGGCGGAAACCGCCTTCCAAGAGTCTCCAAAGCCCGCGTAAACACTGACAAAATGCGCGTTTCGAGCACGAATCGACCGAGACACTGCAGAAAACACCAAGCCACACCCACCAATCACGCGAATTTCAACGAGTTCCTAAAGCAAATCTCGGATTATGCGCTGGTTTCGAAGGTGGCGCGGACAAATATTGGCTTCGGCGAAGCAGGCCGTGCATGACGATTCTGACGAGTAAAAGGTCAGCCGAGGGGGGTGCCCCCCTTATGGGGTACCCTGTCGGAAGTCCATTCATTTCAAAGAGATAGGAAAAGTGACCCCGCTAAATTCGTGCATACATGAGACTTAGGGGTAAATTCGAGATTCTAAT
>DATDLS010000542.1:0-37758 GCA_036519195.1 Occallatibacter sp.
AGCCAGAGACTTGCAGGTGGGATTTCTGGCAATCAACAAGCAAGGCGAGGTAGGTGCGTGGGCTATTCAGCCCGGTTTTGACTATGCGTTATGCGATGCACGAGAGCAGAGCGCCGTTTTAAAATGCGGTAGTACTATGTAACCGCTGTAATTTCTTCGTTCTGAGGCCCGATCTTTGCACCAGATCGATAGTTGTGTATCCCAGCCTTCTAAACCGTAATAACGCGGAGGCCCTGGAGATTGAATTTCTCTACTAAAACTGGGTCCAAGCTATCATCCGTGATGATCGTGTGAATCCGGCTAGGCGGGCATACCTGCATCGCGCTGATCATACCCAGTTTGCTTGAGTCAGCGACTGCAATCACCTGTCGCGCATGCTTGGCCATCTCATTCAAGATCAATGCCTCATCCGGCTCGATCACTGTAATTCCATATAGCGGATGAATACCGCATGCTCCCATAAAGACCTTCTCGAAGAACAGCCGTTGCAGCGATTCAAAGGCCGTCAATCCAACCATAGAGAACGATCCAGGCCATCGCACCGAACCTCCAGTCAGAGTGATTTTCATATTCGGAAGGCTCGACAATTCCATCCCGATATTTACAGCGCTGGTCACGATATGAATTCCCTCGCGATGTCGCAGGTTACGTGCAATTTGCGTGGTCGTCGTCCCCGGTGACAGCGCAATCGTTTCACCGTCTATTACCATGGCCGCAGCAGCCAACGCGATCCTCCGTTTCTCGTCCGCAAATCGCTGCTCGCGCAGTGAAAACGCCGCATCGAAGCGAAACGGCGCGTAGTTTAACTTTCCCGCGACCTCCGCGCCCCCATGCGTGCGGTTGACCAGCCCTCGCTCCTCTAGGCTAATCAAGTCACGGCGCACACTCGCTGTCGAAGCTCCAACCTCAGATGCAAGGTCATCAATGCTCCCCACGCCCTTTTCTAACAACAGGTGGAGAATCCGCTTTGCCCGGTTTTGTTTGGTCGATGTCATCTCGTTCTCTCGAAAAGGACTTACGGGTAATACTACGTCAATCGTGCTAGGAGCAGCATGATTAAGATTTTCATATATTGCAAAATTATGATTGCAGAATTGCATATATTGCAAAATATTGATTATTTCGTTGACACCCCTTACATCAATTTCATAAACTCAGCGACAATCCAGTTCTTTTGGATGATCACGCTTCGCATGTAGGCCGGCCTCTTCATTCGTTGCGATACCAACTTTGCGGATGCATTCCGCGGCCGTATCACCGGAGAACAATGAACATCAAGAAGATCCGCTTTACAGTTTTTCTGTTTTTGCTAATGGCAGCTTTCTCTCTTAGGGCAGGCTTCGTGTATGGCCAAACAGTCACCGGATCGGTTAGCGGCACCGTATTCGACCCGAGTGGCGCCGTCGTGCCCGGCGCCAGTGTGGCTGCCATCAACACCGGCACCGGCGTCCGCACCCCTACCACCAGCGATGCAGCCGGCGTCTACGCGATCCGCTTCCTACCCATCGGGACCTACACCCTCCAAATTACGGCGAAGGGCTTCACCCGGCTCGACATCCCGCAGTTCGTCCTCGAGATCAACCAGAACGCCAAATTCGACGCCCACGTGACTCTGGGTGCCAACTCCTCAGTCACGGTGCAGAGCGATCTCGCCCCCATCCTCGACAACACGGATGCGACGCTCGGACTCTCGCTCGATGCGAACGAGATCAACACCATCCCGCTCAACGGGCGCAACTTTTCCTCGCTCACTCTCTTCCAGCCTGGCGCGGTGAATACCGCGCCGACCGGGCTGACCAGCAACAACGCCATCCAGCGCGACACCTTCAACAGCGGAGTGGTGACGATCAACGGCAATCGCGCCCAGGACAACACCTACACGCTCGACGGCATCAGCATCGACGAAACCCAGAACAACCTGATCGGCTATGCTCCCTCGCCCGATGCCCTGCAAGAGGTGCGGGTCATCTCAGCGAATGCCCCTGCGCAATATGGCAACGTAAACGGCGGCGATATCGTCTCCGTACTCAAGAGCGGCACCAATCACTTGCACGGCAGTCTGTTCGACTATGTTGAGGATCAGGACTTCACCGCGAATACATGGAGTAACAACTTCTCGGGTGTCGCGAAGACACCTTACACGCAAAATATCTTCGGCGGGACCCTTGGCGGACCCATCTTCAAGAACAAACTCTTCTTCTTTGTAGACTACGAGGGGACCCGGAATCACTCCGGTGGATTTGGCTCCGACAGCGTGCTCTCAGCCGCGGAGCGCCAAGGCAACTTCGGGGCGGCGGCGGCGCTGGGCTATCAGATCGTGGACCCGCAGAATGGATACCAGCCATTTCCAGGAGGCATCGTACCAACCACCAATCCGGTCGTGCAATATGTGATCAGCCACTCACAGTACTACCCGCTGCCGAACCATGCGCCGACCGACAGTCTGGACCAAAATAACTTTCAAGGGCCTACCAACGCCTTCGTTACCAACGATCAGGGCGACATCAAGATAGAGTACGACCCACGAGCAGCGGACAAGATTACCGCCTTCTACACGCAAGGTATCTCCACGGGCGGAAGTGTCGCCGTGCTGCCTATCACCTTCCCCATAGCGAACTCTTATCCTGACAAGCTGGGCGGGGTGACCTGGGTACGTACCATCTCTTCGGCCATGGTGAACGAAGCGCGGTTCGGCTTCACCCGCATCCGCTGGGACTCGAATATCCCCACCGACTCGACCGGTCAATTCGGCTTGCACGGAGACCAAGTAGTCGGCGTTCCCACACCGTCCCCGCAGCAGTTTGTCGGATTTACGTATCAGGGATCGAGTGAGGTCACCGGCATCGGCGATCCGGCTTCACCGCAGCAACTGCGTGACAACACCTTCAGCCTCCACGATGACCTCACCATTCAGCGAGGCCGGCATCTTTTCACAGTTGGCGCTCAACTGCTGCGCTATCAGCAGAACTTCACGCAGTACGGCGGAGGCGGCCAACTGGGGACGTATAACTTCAACGGCCAAAACACCTCTCTTCCGGGTGCATCGCTCCAATACGGACCTGCGGACTGGCTCGTCGATCGTGCAGACAGCCAGGCCATCAGCCTCTCCAACGGCTTCTTCGGCGAGCGGCAGGTTCGCGTCGCAGGTTATTTCCAGGATGACTGGAAGATGACCGATAAGTTGACCGTGAATCTAGGGGTACGGTACGAATTCGACTCGCCGTTCACTGAAGTGCACAACCAGATCGCGAACGTGATCCTGAGCGGTCCTCAGCAGGGTCTTGTCGAGTATGCGGGAACTGTCCCTGCGGGTGCGCCGGCGGGTTCGTTCGTATGCAGCAATCGCGCCTGCTACCAGCCGACATATGACGAGTTTCAGCCACGAATCGGCTTCGCCTATCAGATGAATCCGCGGATTGTCTTTCGTGGCGGCTACGGCACTACCAGCTTCCTTGAAGGTAACAGCGGTCTGGCAGCCAATGCGCCGTTCATTACAGCCTTCTCGCTCAGTTCGACCGCTCCGGCGAGCCTGACCAATCCAGGCAACTTCTTTGCCGAGAGCAACGGGTTCCAGGTAGGTGCGGCCGGCGAGGTAAACAATGCAAGTTACACCGCCTTCAACCAGCACTACCGGCAGGCCTATGTTCAGGAGTTCAACTTCAACAACGAGATTGAGCTGAACAACTCGACTTCAGTGCAGTTCGGGTACGTGGGGGAACTTGGCCAACGGCTGATTGACTACCGCAACGGCAACCAGATCACCCCCGCGCAGGCGGCCTCGCTTACTGCGCTGGGCCTTACGAGCGGATCGCCTATCTCCGCCATTCCCACTGCGGATCTTTCTCCGCTCTCCAGGCTCGTCGGAGAGAATGGCACAGTCGAGACCTTCGACACAGAGGGCATTTCGAATTACAACGCGCTGCAGATCACGATGCGCCACCGGGTCAGCAAGGGCTTCCAATCAACGGTTAATTACACCTGGGCAAAGTCTATGACGGACACCAACGGAAATTTCGGTGCGGCGGACTCATCGGGACCCAACGCCATCCAGGACGGCAACAACATCCATGGCGATTACGGTCCGTCTGAACTGGATGTCCGGAATAACCTCTCGGCAAACGGCTCCTATAACATTCCCTTCGGACGGGGACAGTTATTCGGCTCCCACACAAACAGGGTGCTCGATTCAATCGCTGGAGGATGGACCCTCTCCGGAACGGCAATCGCCTTCTCCGGTCTTCCTGTTACGATCGTCGCAAACGACGCGAGCAATACGGGCAACTATAGCAACGACAGCTCGCGGGCAAACCAGTATCGTCCGCTAAAGATTGTCAACCGCAGCGTCGCGCATTGGTTCGGCACCGATCCATCCGCAACACCTTGTCAATCAACTGACAATGGCATCTGCGCGTACGGCCCGGAACTGCCCAACACCTTCGGCACGGCCCTCGTCGGCACACAGCGGGCACCAGGTTTCGAGCAGATTGACAGCGCACTGTTCAAGGACTTCCACATCGCTGAGGGCCACGCAATCAGTTTTCGCGTAGATGCTTATAACGTCTTTAACTTCGTTAGCTACGATAACCCAAACAACAGCGTAAACAGCTCTGACTTCGGCCAGATCACTAGTAGTAAGAACGGGCCGCGTACGATAGAGTTCGCTGCGCACTACTCGTTCTAGAGCAGGATCACAGTAGGTATCATGTGGCCAGCGGCTATAAGTGCGGTTTTCTTTGATGGAAGTTCCGCATCAGAAAGGCCGTTGGCCACAGGTAATCCGTCTCTCTTTGACTTCATCCGCGGATCGAAGATTTTAGGGGCTGTCATGTCCACGGAGATCAATCGTTGGCTTTCGAGCTAACTTCATAACTGTCCCGACATTGCGGATTGCAGTGCTCCTAACAACCAGATCAACTCAGCTACAGCAAGATGACATTCGAACTCTGTGCCGAAACAATCGATGCCTGTCTTGCGGCGAAAGAAGGCGGAGCCGACCGTATTGAACTCTGCTCCGGTCTTAGCGAAGGCGGCCTCACTCCCAGCCATGGCCTCGTCAGTGCTGCTATCGAGCGCAGTGGTCTTCCCGTGCATGTCCTCATTCGACCCCGTGGCGGTGGCTTCTTCTACTCCGAGCCAGAAGTTGCGCTGATGCGCGAAGACATCCTCCACTGCCAGCTCCTTGGCGCAGCCGGTGTCGTCCTCGGGATGTTGCGGGAGGATCGCACCGTGGACATCGAAGGGACTCGAGCTCTAGTGCAACTCGCTCATCCAATGGAAGTCACCTTTCATCGCGCCTTCGACGCAACTCCTTTCATTCCTCGTGCATTAGAAGACGTCATCACCGCCGGGGCTCATCGTGTTCTTACCTCTGGAGGGCAAAGAGATGTCGTCGCCGGCGCGGCAGCTCTGTCAGCACTGGTGCTCCAGGCGAACCATCGCATCGATGTAGCGATCGGCGGTGGCCTTCGTCTACAAAATGCTGCTTCTCTGGCACAGCTTACCGGTGCTACACATTTTCACGGCTCTCTCCGTCACAACCTTAGCAACAATGATCCAACCACGGAACCGATCGACCAATCAAGCCCAACGAGTGTAGATTACGTCGTCGATGTCGAAACCGTTCGCGCCATGATTAATTGCTTGAAAAAACAAGGCACTCACCGCCATTTTTGACCAATTTTCTCCCGGCATAGGCCGGCCGGAGAGCAAGTCAGTCGACTGGCCCGCCAGCGCCGAATTGCCCGGACCGGGGAACTCATCAGACCGCCAGCACCTGCACGCCGTTGGTCTTGAAGCCGGCCAGCGCGTCCGGGCTAATCCCTGAATCGGTAATCAATATATCGATGTCAGAAACCTGGCAAATCAGCGCCGGGCTGGTCATGGCAATCTTGCTTGAATCGGCCAGCACAATGACCTGCTTGGCTTGCCGGACCATGGCGCGAAACACCGCTGCCTCGTCGGGCTCAATCGTCGTCGCCCCGCGCCGCACATCCACGCCGCAGGCTCCGATGAACGCCTTATCCAGAAACACACCGCCCAGCATCTCCATAGCCGTCGGCCCGGTCAGAGAAAAAGCCCCCGCCCAGCGCATGTTTCCTCCGGTGAGCGTCACATCCAGCGCCACCTGGTGATTGAGCTCCATGCCAATATTGACGGCGTTGGTGATCACGTGAATCCCGGTCCTGTGCCGTATGCAGCGAGCCGCCTGGGTGGTCGTTGTCCCTGCGGTAAATCCTACCGTTTCGTGCTCGCGGATCAGCTCCGCCGCGGCCATCCCGATGCGCCGCTTCTCTTCGGCAAACCGTCCCTCGCGCACCTGAAAGGAAGAATCGAATCGGAACGGCTCGTACAGCATCTGCCCGGCCAGCGTAGCTCCACCGTGCGTGCGATGAACCAGCCCTCGTTCTTCCAGCCGCGTCAGGTCGCGACGCACGCTGGCCGTTGAGGCGCCCATCTGTTCGGCCAGTTCATCGACGGACGTGTTGCCGTGCCGCAGCAGTACCTGCAGAATTCTCTTCCCGCGTTGATCGGTTTTGGTCGACATAGCTCTTCAGCTCAACGGCTCGGACTCCTGGCTGGTCTCAGACTCCCGTTTGATCTTGAGCGGGCCCGTGTCCCGTGCAAGGCAATTTCTCCGCGTTTCAAGCTCAGGCCGGCATCCCGCCGTAGCACTAGTCCTGCGGCGCATTCAAGGGATCGGCCGACACAGCCTCAGACGCATGCTCCAGCCTATTGAGCAGCGCCCGTACGTTCTCCGGGTGCACACTGAATCGCCTGTATTCGCGGTCCCGCAGGTCGCCCATCGACATGCCCTGCTTGCGAAACTGCACCGGGCTCGGTGTCAACGTCCGAGCCGAGGAATGAAACTCGCTGGCGCCGGTAGTCCGGGCAATGGTCGCAATGTTTCCCGGCGTAATTCCCCCACCGGGCATAATCCTGATCCGTCCCCGCGCGTCCGTGACCATGCGCGCCAGCTCGGCTAAGCCTTCCTGCACATTCGGAGCTCCACCTGAGGTCAAAATCCGCGAAGCACCCGTCGAGATCACGTCTTCCAGAGCCGAGGTCAGGTCGGCCGCCATATCAATTGCGCGATGATACGTTACCTGCAACGGACGAGCCAGTTCTACCAGCCGGCTCGTCCGCGCCACGTCCACGCGCCCTTGGTCATCGAGCAACCCCAGCACCACGCCGTCTGCGCCCAGCCGGCGTGCATGCCGAATCTCCTCTTCCATCACTTCGAATTCAAAGCTGCTGTAAAGAAAATCTCCGCCGCGCGGACGAATCATCACAAAAAGGTCGATCGAGATGTGGCGGCGTACGCAAGCCACCAGTCCGGCCCCGGGGGTAATGCCCCCTTCCAGAAGATCAGAGCAAAGTTCAACTCGTCTTGCGCCCCCGCGTTCGGCTGCAATTGCAGATTCGACCGAATCAATGCACACTTCTAGATCCATGCTGAACGCATCCCATTTCTTGAATTTAAGTGTGCTAGCTAAAAATCCTAGCATTGTGCGCGCATCGCGGGCGCGCGAAACTTTCATTCTTAGCCGGCAGCCGCTGTTGCTGCAGCTGCCGGCTCCTGGTTAGAAGGTATATTTCGCGGAAAACTGCAGACGCCGCTCGGTTGAGCGAATCGACTCCCCGCTGACAATGTCGCCGAAGGTAGTATCGGTGATTCCGGTATCGGGATTGCCATAGCTCACAATGTTGAATGCGTTGAAGGCGTCGAAGCGGAAGCCGATCGTATGCGCCTCGAAGAGGTGGAAGTCTTTGAAGGCAGACATATCCACGTTCAGGAAGCCGGGCCCGCGCACCGCTCCGTTGGATGAAGTTCCAAACGTGTTCGGAGCCGGCACGCCAAAGGCACACACGCCGTTATCGACGCCCGGCTGGGAGCAGGGAATCGCAGACGGATCGGTGCCGAACCAGTTAAAGATCGACCGGTTCCGAATCACCAGCTTGCGGTACTGGTTGGGACGTGAGTTCCCGTCGCTGTTGGAATTGTTTCCTGGAGCGGTAAGGCTCTGTGGGAATCCGGTGTAACCCACGCCGGCCACAGCAATCTTCCATCCCCCGATCGCCTCGTCCAGCACGCGATTGGCGGAAGGGAGGAACTGCTGGCCGCGTCCCACCGGCAGCGCGTAGACGCCCGTTCCGGAAATGTTGTGCCTCACGTCGTAGCCCGCCGGACCAATGTCCGCCGCGCTGTTGTAGTAGTTCTGGAACGCGCCGCTATACCCGCTGACATTCAGCGAATAGTTGCCCAGGCTGTTGGTCATCGCCTTGCCGTAGGTGTAGTTCGCCGTGAACTCCAGCCCATGGTTCACGTGCTGGCGCAGAACCACCTGCAGTGCGTTATAGTTCATCGTGGCCCGCGACTCTGTAATCAGCAGCGAGTTCGACCCCACGCCCAGCGACGAGTCAATTCCGTTCACGCCAAGGTACTGGTTGTTATAAAACGGCGCCGAGGTCGGATCGCCGTTCACCGTGTACTGGTTCACGTTGCCGAAGTCTTCAATGTGCTGCCCGGTCTCTCCCACGTAGCCCACCTGCAACGACATGTTGCGCGCCACGGCATACTCCAGCGTCATGTTGTATTCCTGGACGTAGGCCGGCTGAATGTTCTGCGGATAGGCGTTGAACGTGCCTCCATACTGCGTCGTGCCGCCGCTAAAGCCTTGCTCTGCGGTGCGCGGTGGGGTCACCGAAGTGGGGGTGGGCGATACCACGGATACATTCACGGCCTGGACAAACGGCGTAATCGAAGTCAGCCTTTGGTTCGACGAGTTGCCTTCAAAGAAGCTGTTCGCTCCATAGCCAATGCGGCCGACAAGCCGGTCGTTGAACTGATATGCAAATCCGATGTGCGGCATGAATTGGAGGAAGTTCGGCTGATAGCATGCCCGATTGCTGCACAATCCCGAACCCGCCGGAGCGCCCACCGGCACTTGTGCCGCGTAGAGAATCTGCCCGGTCGTTAGATCAACTGTACCTGTCTTGTTGTGTTGTTCAATCCACGGTTGGTCGAACTCATAGCGTCCGCCAAAGTCGATCGTCAGCCTGGGCGTCACACGGTAATTGTCATTGAAGTATCCGGCAATGCGCCATTGCCGCTGTCCCACATTGATGCTGCTGAGCGTCGCCTGCGCACTCTGCACCCGGTCCAGCAGAAAGTCCGCACCGGCATATCCGGGCGCATTGGCCGCATTCGGGTTCGAGCTGAATGCACCCGTGTAGTTCAGCGTCCCCAGGAAGCCGTCTTCATTTGCCGTTGGATAGTTCACCTGGTAGCGCAGCGCCTGCACGCCCATGGTCAATGAGTGTTTACTGCGCTGCCAGGTGACTGTGTCCATATAGGTGTAGGTGTTGTCGACAAAACCTTGCAACAGAGCCGGGGTGCCCACATCGCTCAAAGTTGCACCATTTTGGGTGAGGCCTTGGTTCGTGAATCCCGGAAGCGTCTGGTTAGGGAAAGGAATCCCCACCTTCGCATCGCCCGACGTTCCAAACGCCCCTGTCGTATCCTCCGGAACCCCTTGGTTCCAATCCGTGCGCGTAAACCCGATCCGGGCCGAGTTGACCAGCGACGGCGAGAACGTATGCACCCAGTTGCTGCCCACCAGCCAGCTCGGAAACAGGTTCACGCCCGGAAACGAAATCGGCAGCACCGGTGTCGTCCCGTCATACGCTGTCGATATCGAGTAAAACCCGGTCAATGTATCGGCCGGATCGATGTTGTACTGGATCTTCACGTCCCCCTGGTTGTTCGCCTTGAACTGGCGCGTCGGCGCCTGGTAGTTATTGGCCACAAGGCCGTCGGTAGGCGTCGCATTCGGCAGCGGATAGTACTTCGGATTCGCAATCAGAAACTTCGCCACCGGGTTCACGATCTGAACCCCCATGTTGTTGACGTAGGGGGCAAAGTTGTTTAACGGGTCATACAGTTGTATCGGACTGGCCGCCGACAGCAATGCGGAAAAATCGCCGCCGCGCATCGCTTCAGTCAGCACGCTCGCCGTGCCTAATCCACCCATGTGGAACCGCGCCCCCAGGTAGTCGGCAAAGAAGAACAGTTTGTCGTGCAGGATGGGGCCGCCGATCGTGCCGCCAAACTGCGCCTGCGAAAACGGGCTGGTCGGAAGGCCCTTGTTGCCGTTCTGCCAAGAGTTGGCGTTCAGCCGGTAGTCCTGCTCATAGCCGTACGCCGAGCCGTGAAAATGATTCGTTCCGCTCTTCAAAATGCTGAACACGCCCGCGCCGTTCACATTGCCCGTGTCGACCGGCGAGTCCGCCGTCACCACTTTCACTTCTTCCAGGGCCGCGGGCGCGGGGCTATAGGAGATCAGGTTGTTGAACGGCTCGTTCATATCAATGCCGTCCAGTGTGTAGTTGTTTGCTTGCGCCCGGTTACCATTGATGTTCGGCGTGTCCGTGTACTGCAGGCTGCGTTCAATGCCGGTCGTGCCGGAAGTACCACTCGTGTTCACTGAACCGGGTACATAGAGAGTCAGCGCCGAAAAATCCAGCCCGTTCAAAGGAAAGTTGGAAATCGTATTGGCAGTAAATGTGCTGTCCAGCGTCGGATCGGTCGTGTTCAGAATCGGTGCCGCCGCCGAAACATCCACGGTCGTCGAAGAGCTGCCCACGGAAAGCTTGATATTGAACTCGACTGTCTGCCGGGCTTCCAATGAAAAGGCCGGCAACGTCTCGGTGTTGAATCCGGTAGCTTGCACGCTCACCTGGTAGCGACCGATCGGAAGAAAGTCGATGTTATAGATTCCGGTAGCGTTGGTGATCGTGGAGGTGTCGACGCCCGTATCCACGGCATGCGCCACGACGTGCGCTCCAGCAACAACCGCGCCTGATGGATCTGTCACCCCCCCGGTGATGGACCCGTTTACGCTTTGACCGATGGCCAAGGGGACTCCCGCCATCATGGTCAACGTACATCCAAGGACTAGCCTCAGAGATCTGATTTTCATTGTGGCCTCATTTTTCAGCTGTGGCTGATGCATTTGTTTTTTTTGCGTGCTGGAATGGCGCTCCGGAACGGGCAAATCTCCCCATCCCGCCACGGATCGCAGTTCCTAGGTTCTCTTGAATTCGTGGAATTTCGAACAGCCCCGCAGTCGCACTCGTTACCCGTTTCCGGAAAACTCCCCAAATCATCCCCGAGTAGGTAATGGACAGAAGATTAGCTTCAAAATGATTAAATAGTCAAATCTCTACAATCGAAATGCATAAATGCACAGAATGGAGCGAACAAAAAGCGCATACGTAAACGACGGCGCGATCCTCAAGCCGTCGCTCTGCTCCTTGACATCACCAACACCACATCCACCGCACTCATCAACGAGAACTCGTCTGAGGTGGGCAACCTCGGGGCCCTCCGCACCAGGGGCAACTCGGGCGGCTGATTCTCACCCCAGTCGAGGTTTTCGCCCAGGCGCAGTCTCCGTTCAAAGTCAACCCGACCTGAGCCACCCGGGGGCATCAACCCCTGATGAGATCTTTCCAGAATCGTTGCCGCTTTCACCTGCGAACTTTGGTTCAGTGAGCAGCCTGATGGGAAGCGACCAGCAACACGGGCTCGAGGGCGCATTCGCCGTTCAGCTTGTCGTGGCATTCTAGAAGGGAATTATCGATATAATCTAACCGCAATTGATGCCATTTGGGGGGGCGTCAAGTCAAGTAACGGTTACGACTGCACTAACGAATGCTTCCGAATTGGTGAAATCCCCAACAACTGCAAGTGTTTGTGGATTCAAGTAGGTCGAGAACTAGCAGGTGTTTTAACTGATGTTTTTTGGTTAATTTTGTGCCACCATCGTTGTACGGACTCCTGAGGCTTCCTATTCCGCCTCGCAGGGAGAGATTCCAGCACGCCATCGAATGCATCCGCAAGGCGCGGTGCCTGGAGTGAAGAGACCAAGGTTTCGACCAACAGACCCGCGCCTGCCAAGGTCATCACCAAGGCCCGGAATCGCGATGACGGGTTCAGTTCCGACACCTGCGGCGGTATCGAAGCCCTGGCCGGTTCCCGCTGGAATGACTGAGGGCTCCCGATCGGCTGACCGCTTCCGCCCTTTCGGGTCTCAGAAAGCTACGGTCAGCTCGTCTTCCAGTTGCTGCTTCTGGAACAGCCCGGCATAGTAACCGTCCAGCGCGAGCAGCTCCTCATGCCGGCCAATCTCAACGATTCGTCCCCGGTCAAGCACCGCGATCTGGTCCGCTTTGCGCACCGTCGAGACGCGATGCGAAATCAGAATCGTTGTCGAAGCCGCAGTATACCGGCTTAACCCGCCCAGGATCTGCTCCTCGGTATAGGTGTCCACGCTGGCCAGCGCGTCATCCAGGATCAAAATCGCCGGCCGCCGCAGCAGCGCGCGGGCCAGCGCCGTCCGTTGCTTTTGCCCGCCGGAAAGCGTTAGCCCCCGCTCCCCGACCATCGTTTCAAATCCCTGCGGAAAGTCTTCGAACTCGGCGCGAATGTGCGCCGTCTCCGCCGCTTCCAGCATCTGGTCCGTCGTCGCCTCCGGCGAGCCGAAGACCAGGTTCTCCCGTACCGTGTCGCTGAACAAAAACGTCTCCTGCGGCACCATCCCGATATTCCTTCTCAGTACCGCCAGCGGATAATCCCGCACCGGCCGTCCATCAATGAGCAATGCCCCGGGCGCCGCCTCAAACAGCCGCCCGAGCAGGCTTACCAGCGTCGTCTTTCCCGACCCCGTTGGCCCCACAATCGCCAGTGTCGTCCCCGAGGGAATCTTCAGCGAGATATCTCTGAGCACCGCTGTTTCGCCGTAGCTGAAACTCAAATGCCGGAACTCGATCTCGCCGCCAAGCACCGCATCGGCGGCAATCCGGGTATCGGCCGCCGAGTCGTCAATCATCGGCTCTGCGGTGAGCAATTCGTCAATGCGCTCGACTGAAGCCGTCCCGCGCTCCAACAGGTTCACCACCCAACCCACGGCAATGATTGGCCAGATGAGCATCACCATATAGGTATTGAACGCTACAAAGTCGCCCACTGAGATGCGGTGGGCCAGCACCTGGTGTCCGCCGGCCAGCAGCGTAATCACCATCGAGACGCCCAGGATGAACTCCAGTGTCGGCCACAGCATGCCCATCAGCTGCACTAGTCGCAGCGACCGCGCAATATATTGCCGGTTCAGCGCCTCGAACAGTCCGATCTGCGACTCTTCCCGCGCAAAGGCCCGCACCAGCCGTGCGCCCGAATAGTTTTCCTGCGCCTGCGAGGAAATCTCCGAGAACGATGCCTGGATGCGCTCAAACCGGTCGTGAATCTTGGTCCCGAAATACTGCACCAGGATGCTTGCAACCGGCATCGGCGCCAACGCCACCAGCGTCAGCCAGGGGCTGATATGCAGCACAAAAAACAGCGCGCCCAGCGTGAAGAAGATCGTGTTGGCGCTATACATCAGCGCCGGCCCCAGCAGCATGCGCACAGCATTCAAATCGTTGGTCATCCGCGCCATGATGTCGCCGGTGCGGTAGCGCTGATAAAAGCCTGAGTCCTGGCGCTCCAGGTGCCGGAACAGATCGTTGCGCAGGTCGAACTCAATCTCCCGTGAAATCCCGATCAGAATCCACCGCTGCGCATAAAGAAATACGCCCTTCACTGCCGCAATCGCCACCAGCTCGCCGGCGAACAGCACAATCCCCTTGCGCGTCACGCCCTTGCCCATCGCGTCGATGGCCTGCCGAAGCACCTGCGGAAAAAACACCCACACCGCATTGGTCGCAATGCAGGCAAGCGTCCCCCACAGGTATCCCCAGCGGTAGCGGCGCATGTACTTGTAGAGGGGGCGCAGTTGACCAAGCATGCTTCTATTGTACGGGCCTTGTCGAACTGCCTTTAGAGCGCGCCTGAGAGAAGATGAGCGCAGCAAGCCGATCCCGCTTTCTCGAGCGTTTTAGGCGAAGCGACATTGTCCCCATTGCTGTGCGCGCAGCGATCTCTGCCCATCCCCTAACCCGGCGCAGCCGGAATCCAAAAAGGCATAATGGAGAATTCGATCCAATCGCCTCCGCGCCGCGAGCAAAGCGCCGGAGCGTCTAGGTCGGGGTCCGCAGCAGCAGGTACCCGCCGACCAGCCCAAACAAAACATCGGAGGACCAGGCCGCCAGCGCCGCCGGCAGATAGTTCACATTGCCCAGGGACCCGAACAGGCTCTCCACCACAAAATAGGTGAGCGCCACCCCAATGGCGACGGCAATTCCCGTCAGCGAGCCCCGGCGCCCCATCGAAAGCGCGAAGGGAATTGCCAGTACTGCCATCACCACCGCCACCAGCGGATAGGACAGCTTGCGCCACAGCGCCACGCGCAGCTTCATCGTGTCGAATCCGCTCTGTCGCAGGTCGCTGATATAGCGGTCCAGTTGGCCGAAGTTCATCTCCTGCGCCTGCCGCTCCTCCCGGGTGAAGTACTGCGGGTCTTCGTGAATCTCGGAGAAAGACGTTTCGCTGAATTCCCGGTAATCGCTCGCGTGGTCGCCCTGGATATCGTTCTCCCAGCCGTTCTCGAAACGCCACGAGGCAATATCCGGATCCCACACCGCCTTGGCCGCAAAGATGCGCCGCGTCAGCGCGAACGTCGCCGGATCGAATTCAAAAACGGAGATATTCGCGAACTCATCCCGATCCACATCGAAGAACCGATAGTAGAAAATGCGTGCCGGCTCGCCCTTGTTCGGCTGGCCAAAGATCCAGTTCTGTTCCGGATGCGTAACTGTTTGCGCGGGCTTGCCTTTGATCACGTTGAGCAGCGCATCCTGCCGCTTGTTGGCCTGCGGCAGATAGAACTGGTCGAACAGGAACAAGCCCACCGCCAGCAGTGCCGAGATCGAAACAATCGGCACCACAAGGCGGTAAAGGCTGATCCCGGTGGCCTTCATCGCAATAATCTCCGAGTTGCGATTGAGCACGCCAAAGGTGACCAGCACCGCGATCAGCACCGCGAGCGGAGCCAGTTGATAGAGGAACAGCGGCGTCAGGTTGATCAGGTAATCGCCCACCGTGATCATCTTCACGTGGTTGCGCAGAATGTCGCCCAGCCGGTCGAAGATCGTGAATACCAGCATCAGCAGGATGAATCCCATCAGCACCAGCGCGAACACGTTCAAAAACTCAAGCATCACGTACTGGTCCAGAATGCGCGGAAACGCACCCCGCCCCGCCCTGCGCTGCGGCCGCGCCTGCAGGCGCGCCCGCAATCCGCCGAGTGAACTCCCGATGGTTTTCGCCGGATTGGCAATTTTCGGCTTGGGCGTCCTCGCCATCCATGTGGCAATGAAGCTGAAAACCTGTTTTTCGCTTGCCAGCTGCCACAACAGCAGAATGCCTCCCAGCGCAAACAGAATGTTCGTCGACCACACGGCCAGGAACGTCGGAATCCAATTCTGTCGTCCCAGCGCAATGCCCACCAGCGAAAGCGAGTAGTACACAACGACCAGCAGAATCGTGAATACCCACGCCGAGCTCTTGCCCCCGCGCCGCGAAGTGACGCCCAGCGGCACCGCCACCAGCATCAGCACCAGGCACGCTGCCGGATACGCAAACCGCTTGTGCAACTCAATCAGGAACCGCTTGCCATCCGGCCCGTGGGTCTGCAGCAGCAGCTCGCTCATCGGCAACGCATAGACCGTCGTATCCAGCCGTCCCAGGTGTCCTTCGCTTTGCTGGTTGGCCGCAAAGGGCAAATCGTTAATCACGAAGGTCGAAATGTTGTACTGTTTCGGTTCCCCCGGAACCGGGTCGTGCTCGGTCCCGTTGCGCAAGCGCATGAGCAACTGCTGCGACGTATCACTGACCACGGTCGCTGATGCTGCTGTCGTAATCTTCGGGGCGCTCGGGTCGGTGATATCGGCCATAAATACCTGCCGCCAGTTCGCCGCACCCGTTCCTGAGATCACGTTCTGTACGTACAGAACCGTGTTCTTGAAGTCCTCATAGAACACGCGCGGCTGAATCTCGTAGGAAGCCTGCGATGCCAGCGCGCTGTCCAGATCGAGAATCCCCTGGTTGGCGCGCGGTGAAATGTAAAGCGAGTTCACCAGCCCCAGCAGCGTACCGCCCAGCGCCACAATCGCCGCCACCCGCACAAAGTAGAGAATGCCCAGCCCCGAGGCGCGCATGGCGATAATTTCGCTGTCCGCCGCCAGCCGGGTCAGACCCAGCATCACGCCCACCAGCACGCCCATTGGAATCGTGACCAGGAAGAAATTTGGCAACAGAAACACCACCACTTCCATCACGGTTGAGAAAGTGGAACTGTTGCGAACCACGGTGTCCAGAATTTTGGGTAGCTCCTTCATCAGCAGGATGAAGGTAAACAGCGCGCACCCAATGAGCGTGTGAGAGAAGATTTCGCCGAGAATGTAGCGGGTCAGGATGCGCACAGGCTGGCTCCAACCTTAGTCTATCGTTCCCACCCACGCCATCGGGCGGTTTGAGACTTCGAACTTTCTACCACGATCATTGGGGACCATCCGCTGTCCTAGTTGACGAGTGCCGGCTCCCAGCCACGCAGCCGCAGACTGTTCGCCAGCACGCACAGCGAACTCAACGCCATCGCCGCCGCCGCCAGCCACGGTGTGAGCAGAATGTGGAACGCCGGATAGAGCAGCCCCGCGGCCAGTGGAATTCCAAGCACGTTGTAGACCGCTGCCCACACCAGGTTCTGCCGCATGATGCGCACGGCGGCCCGCGCCAGCCCCAATGCATCTGGAATCGCCGCAGGCTGCGCCCGCAGCAGCAGCACGTCTCCGGCCTCCTGCGCCAGGTCCGCGCCCGATCCCATCGCGATCCCGGCATCCGCTTGCGCCAGCGCCGCCGCGTCGTTGATGCCATCACCCACCATCGCTACCCGCAGCCCGCTTTGCTGCAGTTCACGAATCCGCTGGAGCTTCCCCGCAGGGTCCAGCCCAGCCTCGACTTCCGCGATCCCCGCCTGTTCCGCAATTGGCCCTGCGGAGGCCGCCGTATCGCCGGTCAGCATCAGCACCCGCATTCCTTCGCGTCGTAGCGCCCGAACTGCCGCCGCCGCATCCGGACGCAGCGCATCGCGCGCGTCAAAATATCCCACGGCCGAATTATCCAGAGCCATCCACAGCCGCGTCACTCCCGGTTGCGCCTTGCGCGTCGGGTTCGGCAGCGGCACCAAAAACTCCTGGAACAACGTCTCGTTGCCCAGCAAGCATTGCTGTCCTTCCACCTTGGCTCTCAAGCCGCGTCCCGGATAAATCTGCAAATCTTCCGCCGGCTTCCACGCCAGTCCCTGCAGGCGCGCCTGGTCCAGCACCGCATAGGCCAGCGGATGATTCGACCGCTCCTCGGCCGCGGCCGCCATGCGCAGCAAATCATTCGCCAGCCGCGGCGTCACAGAGCGGACCCCCGCCAGAGTTGGCCTTCCCATGGTTATCGTGCCCGTCTTGTCCAGCACCACAGCATCCAGGTGCGCGAGCCGCTCCAGCGCTTCGCCGCCCTTGAACAAAACTCCCAGCTGCGCTCCGCGTCCCACCGCCACCGTTAAAGCCGCCGGAATCGCCAGTCCCATCGCGCACGGGCACGCCACCACCAGCACCGCAACCGTATTCGCCATCGCCAGACCCAGCGAGTGCGCCCCAAGGAGCCACGAGCAAAACGTCACCGCCGCCAGTCCCAGCACAATGGGAACAAAAATCGCGCTCGCCCGGTCCGCCAGCCGCTCCATAGGTGCCCGCGAACCCTGGGCCTGCCGCACCATGCGCGTAATCTGCGCCAGCACCGTCGCCTCGCCCAGCGATTGTGCCCGGCACACGACCGCTCCATCGTAGTTCAGCGATCCGGCCAGCACCCGATCTGCTGGCTCGCGCGGCTGCGGCGTCGCCTCGCCCGTGAGCATCGACTCATCCACAGAAGTCCGCCCCTCGAGAATCATCGCGTCGACCGGAAACCGCTCACCCGGCAGCACCACCACGCTATCTCCCGGCTGAATCTCTTCCAAGGGGACAATTGCCTGCACGCCATTGAAAATCCGCCGTGCCGTCACCGGTCGCAGCTTCGCCAGCCGGTCCAGCGCCTCCAGCGCCCGCCGCTTGGCCCGCGCCTCCAGCGTCTTGCCCAGCAGCAGAAAGCCAACAATCAGCAGCACGGCGTCAAAGTAAACCTGTCGCCCGGCAGCCGGCTGCAGGGTCGCATAGACTGACCAGAAAAACGCCACGCCCGTCCCCAGGCTCACCAGCGTATTCATATTCGTGGCGCCGTGCCCTATGGCCCGCCATGCGTTGAGGTAGATGGCCCGACCCGCCCAGGTCACCACGGCCGTGGTCAGGCCCAGCAGAAACCAGCGCAGAAACGCAGGCGGCAACGCATAAAGCCGCGGCGCCATATTCATCAACGCATGATCGAGCGGCCCCATTTCGGAATCGAGCGGCATCGCCATCACCATGGCAATGGCCCCCGAGGCCAGCGCCGCCCAGGCCTTGTGCGCAGCCTCGGCCGGGATCTCACCGCTCCCTGGCCCCTCGGCCGCGCCCGGGCGCGGCAACACTGCGTCGTAACCCGCCGAGCGGATCGCCTCAATCAGATTCTCCGGAGTCGTCCGAGCCGGATCGAACACCACGCTCGCCCGGTTGCCCATCAAATCCACGCGCGCCGACTCTACGCCCGCGGCCGCGCTGAGCGCCGTCTCGACATGATGCTGGCAGGAGGCGCACGTCATGCCCAGCACTGGCAGCTGGATCGTTTCTGTGCCCTGCACGCTCATCTACTCTTCCAGTCGTGCGGGGTAACCGGCCTTCGCCAAAGCAGCTACGGCCAGGTCCACCGGCGCCGGATCGGTGCGCGATCTCACCCGCGCCGCGCCCACGCGAACCTCCTCGACCGCAAGCCCCTCGGTCGAGGCAAGCGCCTGGCTCACTCGCTTGACGCACGAGCCGCAATGCATATTCTCGATTCGCAGCGTGAACTCTGACATTTTCTTCTTCGCCCCGTTTCTTTTCTTCCGTTCCCGTTTTTTGCTCTTCCAGTTCAGTTCGATGATAGCGCGCGATCAAACGGTGCAGCCGCGTGCTCAATCCCGCTCAACCCATGACGGGGGAGACCGCGCGCGGCCCGAGGCAAAAACCGCTATGGTAGAAAGAGCAGTGTGCCCGCGGAGGCCGAATGCAGCGTGAGTTTCCTTTGACACCTTTGGTCGGCGTAGGCGCAGTCGTCGTCGATAGGGGCCGCGTCCTCGTGGTGCGTCGCGGCCGCGAGCCCCTCAAAGGCCGCTGGTCGCTTCCCGGAGGCCTGCTCGAAGTCGGCGAATCGCTCACCGCCGGTGTCGTCCGCGAGATAAGCGAAGAGACCAGCTTGACGGTCGAGCCCGTCGAACTCATTGAGCTGCTCGATCGCATCGACCGCCAAGGCGACCGGGTGCGGTACCATTATGTTATCGCCGACTACCTCTGCCGAGTCGTCAGCGGTCAGCTTAAAGCCGCCTCAGACGCCGACGCTGTCCGCTGGGTCGAACGCGCCGAGTGGAACAGCTTGAGCGCCCTTGAGCTCGATCCCGTCACCGTGCGCGTCATCGAAGCCGGATGGCAAAGAGCGCAGGCGATTTTCAAACCCATGGAGGGCCGTTGAAGCTGGTCAAACAATTCGTCTCGTTTGCTCTGCTGATCATCGTCCTTGCCGGCGTCGGTTTCTGGCTGCGTCCGGTCAGCTATATCAACGGGCTGATGTACGTCCATGAAACTCTTTCCGGAGTCCAGAGCCGCCAGGTCATGGTGGACGGCCATCGCATTCATTATGAGGTAGCCGGTCAGGTCACCGATCCGGTCGTCGTTCTTGTCCATGGCCTCGGCGGCCGCGCGGAAGACTGGCGCAACCTCGCACCGTTTCTCGCCCAGTCCGGCTTCCGTGTCTACATGCCCGACCTGATCGGTTACGGCCGCAGCGAAAAGCCCGCTGACTTCTCCTACTCCATTCACGACGAAGCTAGCCTCGTTGTCGACTTCATGAACGCCCTCGGCCTTGAGAAGGTTGACCTCGGCGGATGGTCCATGGGCGGCGCCATCGCGCAGCACGTGGCTTACGATCACCCTGACCGCATCCAGCGCCTCATCCTGTTCGATTCCGCCGGCCTCTTCCAACTCCCCACCTGGGACACCCGCCTCTTCACGCCCACCGCCCCCGCGGACCTCGATAAGCTCGACGTCCTGCTCATGCCCCATCCCCCGCAAGTACCTGCCTTCGTGGCGCGCGACATTATCCGCACCTCCAATGAGCGCGCCTGGGTCATCCACCGCGCCCTCGCCTCCATGCTCACCGGCAAAGACGCCACGGACAATCTGCTGCCCCGACTCAAAATGCCCGTGCTCATCGTCTGGGGAGCCGAAGACCACATCACACCCATCGCCCAGGGCAAGGCCATCCACCAGCTCGTGCCCAAATCGCAACTGGAAGTCATCCCCAATTGCGGCCATCTTGCCCCGGATCAATGCGCTCCGCAAATCGCCCCCAGCGTCCTCGCATTCTTGACCTCTTCCCCGGCTTAAAGTTACTCCCCCCGGCCGGGAAATAGGGAGCCCGGTCCACTGGGTGGCTTTGCTCGTGAAGCTCATTTTGCCACTGCGCGCCTTCCAGGTCTGCAGGATCGACCCGGGCGAAGCCGACATACGGCATCTAGACGAACTCTCTAAATCGGTTGGGAAAAATGTGGTTCGGGCAGCCTTGCATTTCGCTAATATTTGCACATCGAATTCGGTTGGGGAAGAACTGCGGAAACGATATCCCGTGCCCACGGTGACCCATGATTCCCGCAGCCGGTTAGTTAATTAAGCCTCTCAATCGTTCGGGCCGCTGCTTTCATTTTCTCTTTACCGATGTGCCCGAGAGCGTGTCGCGCACCCGGCTCTTCAACATATCCGCCGGATTGCCCGGTGTAAACAATTCGCCCTGGGAAAAAAGTGAGCTTGGAATCCCTACTGCGGCTCCGGCGAGGCATAGATCTTGTCTAAGTTGTTGGGGTGGGCCCCGGGTGCCCGGGTGCTGACGCTGTTCGGGCGAGGTTCGCTTCTCAGGCGATTCGCTCCTGCCCGGCTCTCCGGCATCAATGCCGAGGTGATTCGCTATGGACGGCGAACGCAGTAGACAATGGAAGGCGAGGCTCGAATCAGGGAGTTGTTAGAGGTAAGACTCCGTCAACTCTTGTTCGAACCAGCGCCTGCTCGGGAATCCGTGTAGCCCGGGCAATCCAGCTCATCGCCTTGGGCAGAATCCTGAACCCGATGGGCGCCAATCGTCGCCCCATCCCGCTCACCATAGCCCGCGAGAGCCCGGTAGCCAGCCTCATGCTTGGCCTCAGATGGGCGTCAAGCCTGCAATGATAAACATCCGCAGCCGCGCCCGCCAGGTACATCTCGGCCGCCAGCGCCCCGCTATGCAGCGCTATCGACATTCCATCCCCCGTGAACGACGGAATCACCGCCGCCTGGTCCCCCACGCACCATAGCCCCTCGCCCCCCGCATGGATGTATCCATAAGGAATCGAAGACACTGCCAGCGGTCGCGCCCACAGGGCTTGAGCACCGCTTAGCCGTTGGGCGATGTGCGCGTTCTCACTCTGAATCCCATCCAGCAGTTGCTTCCATCCACCCGCCCTCACCAGCATCGCGCGCCGCACAACAAGGCAGAGATTGGCCGTGTTCCCCTCTATCAGCGACAGCCCGCCGTACCCTCCCCTGAACAGAAACAGATCCATCGAATCGCAGAGCGCCGCGGTCTGCGCCGCCGCCAGCCGCCAATGCAGTTTGAATCCCACCAGGTCCCCGTGCTGGCCCGGCCCGCGCTCGTTCCCGCGCAGCTCATGCTTGCCGCTGGCCAGAAAAACCGTCGCAGAGGTCCACGATGCACCGCCCCGCAAATGAGCTGTCCATGCCCCGTCCCGCTGTGCGACTCGTTCCACAAATGCTCCGCGCTCCACCGTGCATCCGGAGTCCGCCGCGCGTTTGATCAACACTTCATCGAGCACGTAGCGGGAAAGCGACAGCGCGGTAAACGGCAACTTCGTCTCAAAGACTTGATTTCTTGCCGTCAGACGGACAGAGCGAATCGTCTGCGCCCCGAGCGAAATCGGATCCACGCCCAGTTGCGCAAGATAGTCCACTGCCTCGCGGCTCAAAAACTCGCCGCATACCTTGTGATGAGCCCTTGGTTCTCGTTCGAGCAGCGTCACCTGGCGTCCGGCCGCCGCCAGGTGAATCGCCACCGTCGACCCCGCCAGTCCCCCGCCAATCACCAGATGATCGGCACTGCGGTTGGTTATACTCACTGCGGGTTTCTCCCCGATCGAAGCTTTCTCCGCGCCACGCACACCCGCGCTGGCTTCCACGATTGAATCGCAAAACTGCGCTCGCTGAGCCCGGCCGCCGAGCACATCCGCTGCCAGTCCGCTCTCACAAACGACCGCGCAATCGAAACCGGACCGTCGTGCTGCACAAACGAATGCAGCCGCATGATTTTCGAAAATGCCCGGTAAAAATAATAGGGAACCGCCGCGCGCGAAAGGTCGCTGATAAACCACCCCAGCTCCGCATGCATCTCCATCCACTCGACGAACTGAACAATCTGTGGCTCAGTGAGGTGATGCGTGAACTGGGAACAGAGGACCAGGTGCGGCGGTCGCTCGGGCGCATAGCGAAGAACATCTGCCGTCACCCATTGAATCCTGGTTTCCGCTCGCGACGCTTCGATCGCAATTACCGTAGCATCCGGGTTCAAATCCAGCCCTGTCAACTCGACATCGATGTGTCGTTGCTCTGCCCAGCGCTCAATCCGCCGCAGCACATCCCCATACCCGCAGCCCACATCGAGTATGCGCAGTGGGCCTTCCCAGGCCCGCTCGGCAGTTGTTATCGTATGCAGGAATCGGAGCAACGGCCAGTACGCAAACGTCCATCGATTGCTCCGCGCAATATCCTTGAGGCAAGCCCGCAGCACCTCCCGGCTGCATGGATTGTCCATCAGTTCGGCCCACTGCGCGCGCTGCCGGAAGTCCGGCCGGCTATTCTGCATGGAACAGCATCGTCTCTGCTGTCAATCCCGGCCCGAACGACATCGCGCATCCATCCTGGCCGCTCTCGGCCCGCTCCAGAATCTCGCGCAAAACAAACATCACCGTTGCTGAGGACATGTTCCCGTACTTGGCTAGTACGCTGCGCGAAGACCGCAGCGCGTCGGCTGGCAGACTCAGCCCTTTCTCCACCGCGTCCAGTATCGATCGGCCGCCCGGATGCACCGCCCAGAGATCAATTGCCAGTGGATCTTTCCCGCGGGTAACCTGGGAGTCCAGCTGCTTCAGCGCTTTACCAATCTCCCCCGGAACCTGCCCCGACAAATGCATGTCGAACCCAAGCTCTCCGATCCGCCACGTAATCAGGTGGCTCGAATCAGGAATGCTCAGCGCCAGAAAACTGTCAATCCCCAACCCCGTCGCCTCAGCCGTCACCAGCGAAGCCGCACACCCATCCGAGAACACCAGGAACGAAAGCACCTGTTCCAGTTCTCTGGTCTCCTGAAAATGCAGTGAGCACAATTCCAAATTTAAAACAAGTACGCGTGCCTCAGGTTCCGAACGGACAATGTGGTGCGCCGACTTCAGCGCATTGATCGCCGCATAGCAGCCCATGAACCCGATCATTGTCCGCTCGACGGAAGGATTCAGTCCCAGGTGTTTCACCACTTCGAAGTCCAGCCCCGGCGCATACAGCCCGGTGCATGAAGTCACAATCACGTGCGTAATCCCGCCGCGTTCCACGTCGCTGAGCGCCAGCCCGTCCAGGGCTCTATGTGCCAGTTGGGGAGCAAAACTCTCAAAGAACTTCATTCGTTGCGCCGTCGGGGGAAAATTCCCCGGATCGTACACGTGCTCCACGTCCTTCCACTTGCCGTCTTCGGTTGCCACCGGCTGCACAAACGAGTAGCGATGTTCAATGGCCGAAAGCCGCGCCATGCGCTGGAAAAGATTGCGCGTCGTGCCTTCCGGAAGCATCCCCGTCGCAAACCCGATAAAGGCCTCGTGCACGTCGTGCGGAGGAACCGCTGTGGCAATCCGATTGATAAACGCTTTCGTCATTTTTGACTCATCTCGATAAGGTGTGCTGCACAACCGCTCCAAGTAGTCCATCCGTAGCAAGCAGTCTACACCCCAAGATCCAGTCCCTCTTGTCTGAGCTTTGTCATTCCTTTGTCCCTACTTTCGCGACGTGGATTGTTGATCCCATCAAGGGCGTGCCGCGCTCTTAGTGTCACACTCTGTTGTTGTTGGCCCGGTTAGGTACAAAGCAGCTGAAAAGAAAATTTCCACCAAGAAGAACCTGGCCCAAAAAACAAAGCATCCCAAGTCGACTCGCCCTAGCGAGACGACCTGGGATGCGTGTTGATGCCTGGTGAAGGGCCCTAATGTTGTGGTATTCAGTTAGACGCCAATCACGGCGCACAATTCCTTCACCGCCTCCGCGCTCTTCTTCAGCGCCGCATCTTCTTCCGCAGTCAGCTTGATCTCGATAATCTGTTCCAGTCCCGCCGCGCCCAGCTTGCAGGGAACGCCGATGTAGAACCCATTGATCCCATACTCGCCCTCGAGGTAGGCCGCACAAGGCAGAATCTTCTTCTTGTCCTTGAGAATGGCCTCGACCATCTCCGTTGCCGCCGCCGAAGGCGCATAGTAAGCGCTGCCCGTCTTCAGATGCTTGACAATCTCCGCCCCGCCATCGCGGGTCCGCTGAATAATCGATTCCAGCCGGTCCGGTGCGATGAGCTCGGTAATCGGAATCCCCGCCACCGTCGAGTAGCGCGCCAGCGGTACCATCGTGTCGCCATGGCCGCCCAGCACAAACGCCGTCACGTTCTCCACGCTCACCTTCAGCTCTTCGGCAATAAATGTGCGGAAACGCGCCGAATCGAGAACTCCGGCCATGCCAATCACCCGCTCGCGATTGAACCCAGCCTGCCGAAACGCCGCCTGTGCCATCGCATCCAGAGGGTTTGAAACGATAATCAGAATCGCTTCCGGCGACTGCGCCACCACTTTCTGCACCACGTCCGACATGATCTTGAAGTTGGTATGCAGCAGGTCGTCGCGGCTCATCCCCGGCTTGCGCGGAATGCCTGCCGTAATCACTACAATGTCGGAATTCGCCGTCGCCGCGTAATCGTTGGCCCCTGTCACGCTTACGTCACGCTTCTCAATCGGCATCGCCTCCAGCAGGTCGAGCGCCTTGCCCTGCGGAATCCCTTCGACTACATCGATCAGCACAACATCGGCCAGTTCCTTGGCCGCAATCCAATGTGCAGCCGTCGCGCCTACGTTGCCGGCGCCCACAATGCTCACTTTCTTCCTCATCTGTTGCTCTCCCTCATTTCCATGTTCTTCTCGGAGACCGAGTCTCGAAATGTTCTCAAGGTGCCAGCCGATCACTTTTCACTGACCCTTGCCTACATATTGCCGATAATGCGCGTGGCAAACTCGCTGGTGCCAACCTTGGTCGCGCCCGCCGTCTGCCGTTCGAAGTCGTAGGTCACAAACTTCTGCTGAATCGTCTTTTCCATCGCTGTCTCAATCAGCTTGGCGGCTTCCTTCCAGCCGATAAAGTCCAGCAGCATCACGCCGGAAAGAATCACCGATCCGGGATTGATCACATCCTTGTCAGCATACTTCGGCGCGGTTCCGTGCGTCGCCTCAAACACCGCGTAGCCATCGCCGATGTTCGCTCCCGGCGCGATGCCCAGCCCGCCCACCTGCGCTGCGGCGGCGTCGGAAATGTAATCGCCGTTCAGGTTGGTCGTCGCCAGAATCGAGTAATCCGAGGGCCGGATAATGATCTGCTGGAAGATCGAATCGGCGATGCGATCGTTGATGAGAATCTTCTTCTTCCAGGCGCCATTTCCGTGCGTTTTCCCGATCGAATCCAACACCTGCCTGATCTCGGCGTAAAGCTCGTCGCGGAAGGCCTGGTTGCCAAACTCCAGCCCCGGCTCAATCAGCGCCGCGTTCTCTTCAATCGTGATTCCGGGCTTCTGATCGAGGTTGCCCAGAATCCAGCTCTCCCGCTCGGTGACCGTCTGCTCGCGGAACTCTTCGACCGCAACCTGGTAGCCCCATTCGCGGAACGCGCCTTCGGTGAACTTCTGAATGTTGCCCTTGTGCACCAGCGTCACGGTCTTGCGTCCGGTTTCAATCGCGTTCTGAATCGCATACCGCACCAGCCGCTTGGTCCCGAAAATCGAAATCGGCTTGATGCCCACGCCCGAGTCCAGGCGAATCTTCTTCTTGCCGCCCTTCAACAGGTCGTTGTTGATGAAGTCGATGATCCGCGCCGCATCGGCTGACCCCTGCTTGAACTCAATTCCCGAGTACACGTCCTCGGTGTTCTCACGGAAGATCACAATGTCCACCTGCTCGGGATGCTTCACCGGGCTAGGCACGCCCTGGTAGTACTTCACCGGCCGGACACAGGCATACAAATCCAGCAGCTGGCGCAGCGCCACGTTCAGTGAACGAATCCCGCCGCCGACCGGCGTCGTCAGCGGTCCTTTGATCGACACACGCAAGTCGCGCGCCGCATCCACGGACTCATCCGGTAGCCAGGTGTTGAATTGCCGAAATGCCTTCTCGCCGGCAAAAATCTCGAACCACTTGATCGACCGCTTGCCGCCGTAAGCCTTTTCAACCGCCGCGTCAAACACCCGCTGGGAAGCCTTCCAGATGTCGCGACCCGTTCCGTCGCCTTCAATAAAAGGAATGATGGGATGATCGGGGACGTCAAACTTCCCATCGCGGTATTGAATCGCCTTGCCGTCTTGGGGAAGTTCCAAACCGTTGTAAGTCTTTGCCATGAGTTTCGAAGAGTTCCTTTCCGCCCTGAGGTCAAGCATGAGGCTAACACCTTGAATTTGGGGGGTGCAATCGGCGGGGTTCCAGGGCTCTTCGGAGAACGGGGATGAGTATTTCGGTTTGCCAGGGGAGTGGGATAAAAAGCGCGGAGAAGCCGTGGTAATGGGATTCGACTCACGCCGCTTCTTCTCTTGTTTGACATCGTGATGTCTTGATCGATAGCATCGCGATGTGCGAACCACTCTTTCCATCGATGACGATATTGCCCGGCTGGTGCAGGACGAGGTGCGTCGCTCCGGCGATTCTTTCAAGGGCACGGTGAATCGATTGCTGCGTGACGGGCTGACGGCCAAGGCGCAGAATGCTCAGCCGAAGCCCTTTGTGGTGGCGCCTTTATTCATGGGACGCGCGGGCGGCAACTATGACAACATCGAGGCGCTGCTGGAGGAGTTGGAAGGGTCGGGCCATCGGTGATTGTTTTGGATGTCAATCTACTGATCTATGCCGCTGACGGCAACGCGGTGTTGCATGAGGTTGCGTGCCGGTGGCTGCAGTCGATCATCTCCGGATCGGAATTGATCGGGTTGCCCTGGCAGACGATCGATCGATTTCTCCGCATCTCGACCAACCGGCGAGTCTCTGGCGGCCAGGTTTCAATCGAGCAGTCCATCGGCGCGATACAGCAATGGATGTGCCTGCCGCAGGTGCGCGTTCTGTCGCCCGGAGAGCGCCACTGGGGCATCCTCAAAGACATGCTGACCGAAGGACAGGCCACCGGACCTCTGACAACCGATGCCGAGCTTGCCGCACTCACCATCGAGTATGGCGGCGTGCTGCACACCACCGATCGCGACTTTGCGCGATTTCCCGGGCTGCGCTGGGTCAACCCGCTGGCCGCGACGTAGACAGAACTTCCACTTTCACTTCCGGTTCCAGTTCGGTCAATCCGCTGCTCTCGCTTGTCGTGCTCAACGGAGACAATTTCAGCCGAACTGCGGTTGAGCAGCCGGGCCAATTCGTCAACGTTTGATAAAAACGCGCCGGTATCCGGATTTAGCTGGCTAGATGCGATAAACTCAATGGGGAACGACACTTTAGAGACTCACGGAGGGTACAAAGGAATTGGGAAAAAGCATGGTCCCGAAGAAGATGTTTTTCACCAAGGGAGTCGGCAAGCACAAGGAGCGGCTTACCTCGTTTGAGCTAGCCCTGCGCGACGCAGGCATTGCCTCGCAGAATCTGGTGCGTGTTTCTTCCATCTTTCCGCCGCGTTGCAAGGTCATCACACGCAAGGAAGGTCTGACGTATCTGAATCACGGCGAGGTGGTTTTTTCTGTGATCGCAGAGAATTCCACGCGCGAGCCTCATCGGCTGGTCGTTTCGAGCATCGGCGTGGCCATTCCGGCAGACCGCGATGCCTACGGCTACCTCAGTGAACACCACAGCTTCGGCGAGACCGAAGACCAGGCTGGCGAATATGCCGAAGAACTGGCCGCAGAAATGCTCGCCACCACGCTCGACGTCGAATTTGATCCGGACAAGAGCTGGGACGAGAAAAAGGAGATCTATCGCATCTCCAATAAAATCGTTCGCACCAGCAACGTGACGCAATCGGCAGTCGGCGACAAGCGCGGCCTCTGGACCACCACCATCGCCGCCGCGGTGCTGATTCTCGAAGCCTAAATATCTGCGCAGAACCAATGAGGCCAATTCCGCCACGCGGAGTTGGCCTCGCAGCATCCAGCGGAAATCACACTGAGGGCTGAGTGCCGATGACGGTAAACCCACGCAAATACAACGTAGGCCTGGTTCAGATGCAAATGGGCCCGGACCCGGAGGCCAACTTCGAGTCGGCCATCAACCACGTGCGCCAGGCCGCGCGTCAGCACGCCAACATCGTTTGCCTGCCCGAGCTTTTTCGCGCCCAATATTTCTGCCAGCGCGAAGATATTCGCCTTTTCGATCTCGCCGAGTCCATCCCCGGCCCTTCTACCGCCAGATTGGCGGAAGTCGCCCGCCAGTCCCGCGTCGCCATCGTTGCCTCGCTGTTCGAGCGCCGCGCCGCCGGGCTCTATCACAACACCGCTGTCACCCTCAACGCCGATGGCGCCATCGTCGGTGTTTATCGCAAAATGCACATCCCCGACGATCCGCTCTACTACGAAAAGTTTTATTTCGCCCCCGGCGATCTTGGCTTTCAGGCCGTCGACACCGCCTTTGGCCGCGTCGGGACGCTGGTATGCTGGGACCAGTGGTACCCCGAAGGCGCGCGCCTCACCGCACTGCAAGGCGCCGAGGTGCTCTTCTATCCCACCGCCATCGGTTGGCATCCAGCGGAGAAGGACGAATTTGGCGCCGCCCAATACGACGCCTGGCAGACCATCCAGCGCGCCCACGCCATTGCCAACGGCGTCTACGTAGCCGGCGTCAATCGCGTCGGTTTCGAGCACGGCGACATTCTCGGCAATCGTGCTCAGGGTCCCGGTCTGGAATTCTGGGGAGGCAGCTTCCTCGCCGATCCGTTCGGCCGCATCATCGCCAAAGCCTCCCATGACAAGGAAGAAATTCTCGTCGGCGAAGTCGACCTCGCGCTCTTGGAAGACACCCGTCGCAACTGGCCTTTCCTTCGCGACCGCCGCATCGACGCCTACTCGCCCATCACCAAGCGCTTTCTCGATCCGGTCAACTCCTGGCCGACCGACGGCGATTCCAAGTAGCCAATGACAGCCACCCCGCTGCAACAAAACTACCGTATGCCGGCCGAGTGGGCTCAGCACGATGCAACCTGGCTGGCCTGGCCCCACAATCCCGAAGACTGGCCGGGGAAATTCCAGACCATCCCCTGGGTCTATGCAGAAATCGTGCGCCTCCTCTCTCTGCATGAACGTGTGCACATCCTGGTGGATGACGCTCAAACCCAGCAGCGCGCAGAAAGCATCCTCGATCGGGCCGGCGCCAACCGGTCGCAGGTTACCTTCCACCAATGGCCCACCAACCGCGTCTGGACTCGCGACTCGGGTCCCATCTTTGTCCGCAACGCGCAAGGCCAGGTCGCCCTCACCAACTGGCGCTTCAACGCCTGGGCCAAGTACCCCGACTGGCAACGCGACGATCAAATCCCCGATCGGGTGGCGGAACTTCTCCGGCTTCAGCAGTGGCAACCGGCTATCCAAAGCGAGAACGGCGCCAAGCACCGCATCGTCCTTGAAGGCGGCTCGATCGACACCAACGGAGAAGGCATTCTGCTCACCACCGAAGAATGCCTGCTCAGCGAGGTGCAGCAGAGAAATCCCGGCGTCAGCCGCGCACAGTTAGGACGAGCCTTTCACGACTATCTCGGCATCGACCAGGTCATCTGGCTCAACCGCGGCATCGCCGGCGACGATACCCACGGCCACGTCGATGACATCACTCGCTTCGTCGCGCCAGAAACCATCGTCACCGCCATCGAGCCTGACACCAGCGACCCCAACCACGCCCCGCTGGCTGAAAATCTCGCCCGACTCAAAGCCGCGCGCACCCGCGCCGGAAAGCAATTCAGTCTGGTCGAGCTTCCTCTCCCCCGTCCCGTCGTCTTTGGCGGCCAGCGTCTGCCCGCCAGCTACGCCAACTTCTACATCGCCAACGGCCTGGTTTTGGTCCCCACCTTCAACGACCCCGAGGACCGCGTAGCGCTCAACATTCTGTCCGAAGTCTTCCCCGATCGCGAAGTCGTAGGCATCCACAGCGTGGACCTCGTCTGGGGCCTCGGCACGCTCCACTGCATGACCCAGCAGCAACCGGCGGCCCGGGCTTGATCTCCGACCTGGAAGCGATGCAAGCCGCCCTTGCCCAGGCTCGCCTCGCCGCTCAAGCCGGTGAAGTTCCTATCGGCGCCGTGCTTGTCCACAACGGAAACATCCTCGCCCAGGGCCAGAACCGCGTCCTGCGCGATCTGGACCCCACCGCTCACGCAGAGATCGTCTCTGTTCGCAGCGCCGCAAAAGAGCTCGTCAACTACCGTCTCAACGGCTGCACTCTCTACGTCACCCTCGAGCCCTGCGCGATGTGCGCCGGAGCCATGATCCACGCCCGCCTGGACCGTATCGTCTACGCCGCCGGGGACCCCAAAGCCGGAGCCGCCGGCTCGGTGCTTGGGGTCCTCAACCATCCCCAGCTGAACCACCAGATGGTCGTCGACCAGGGGATTCTCGCCGAAGAATCGTCCGAGCTGCTGCGTAGTTTTTTCCGCGAACGACGGTAGCGCAATCAACGGTGAGGTTCTATCGGGTTCTGAGGAGATCATTTTCCTCAGTTCAGGCATCGAGGCATGGCCTTCAAAATCGCCTGTGGGCGGTTTCAGGATGTGCGTAGTCGAAGGGCGAAAAGAGGGGACAGCCCAGCGCGCAAGTGGTCGTCCGAATTGGCGACCAGAGCTCGGAATCTCAACTCCTCGTCAGTCCCTTGATCCGCTCCGCCTCATCCGGCCACTTCTCTGCCAGCTCCCGATACCCCGCATTCCGATAGTCGGCAAAATCAAAGCCGGGCGTGACCGTGCAGCCCAGCAGGGCCACCTTTCCCTCGCCCACCAGTCGCGTCCCCTGCCAAACGCCGGCCGGGACGACCAATTGGACTTGCTGGCCGGCCAGCAAATCCGGTCCCAGAGTTCGAACCACGGAGCCCCCATCCGGATAGAGCAGCAGCATCTCCACCGCATCGCCCAAATAAAAATGAAATATCTCATCCGAATCGAGCACATGCATCTCGGAAAAGGTTCCCGGCTCCAGCAGGTAGTAGATCGCCGTCCCTTGAGCGCGCTTCCCGCGCCCTAAATTCACCGAGCCGGCCGAGGTATAGGTCCGCCGATAGAAACCGCCCTCAATTGGATGTGGCACAAGGTTCAGCAGTTTTTTGAAGTCATCAGCATGCACGTTTTCGATCCTACCAGCCAAAAAGCTAGTAAAATTATTTCTATGAACGTGCAGGTCTACACAGCTGGCTGGTGCCGCGACTGCCGCGCCGCCAAGCAATTCCTCGACGACCACGGCATCGCTTACACGGAAATCAACGTCGACGACGACCCTCGGGCTTCGGAAGAAGTCCTCAGCCACGTCGGCAAGCGCGCCATCCCCCAAATGGTCATCGACGGCCAGTGGTTCCAGCCCTACAAACCCGGCTGCGGCCTCCTCTTCGACGAACTCCTCGTCCGTCTCGGCCTCCCTCCGAGCTAAGCATGTTTTCGCTCAGCGTACGACATCACCGGCATCCCCAAGGAGCCCACCGTTGATCGACCGCTATACCCGCCCCGAAATGGGCCGCATCTGGAGCGAAGAATCCAAATACCGCTGCTGGCTCCAGGTCGAGGCCGCGGCCAGCGCGGTTCTCGCCGAAGACGGCGTCATCCCCGCTGACGCTGCCGAGGCCATCGCCACCAAGGCCGCCTTCTCCGTCGCCCGCATCCAGAAAATCGAAGCCGAAGTTAAGCACGACGTGATCGCCTTTACCACGGCCGTTGCAGAAAACTTGAAAGATCAAGGGCTCGCAGAGCAGTCCCGCTGGCTTCACTACGGCCTCACCTCAAATGACATTGTGGATACCGCACAAGCCCTCCAGGTCAAGGAAGCATCCGCCCGAATTCGTACCGGCCTCGACAAGCTGCTCACTGTCCTCAGGCGCCGCGCCCTCGAGTTCAAGCACACCCCCACGATCGGCCGCACCCACGGCATTCACGCCGAGCCAACTACGTTCGGCCTCAAGCTCCTCAACTGGTACGCCGAGATGGAGCGCAACCTCGTCCGCTTTGATGCCGCCGCAGAAGGCATGCGCGTCGGCAAGCTCTCCGGCGCCGTCGGCACCTTCGGCCATCTCAAGCCCGAGCACGAAGAGAAAATCTGTGCCCGTCTCGGCCTCAAGCCGGCTCCGGTCGCCACCCAGGTCATCCAGCGCGATCGCCACGCTGCCTACATTGCGACGCTCGCCCTCATCGGCAGCACCCTGGACAAAATCGCCGTCGAAGTCCGCCACCTGCAAAGAACAGAAGTCCGCGAAGCCCAGGAGTACTTCAGCGAAAAGCAGAAGGGCTCCTCCGCCATGCCTCACAAGAAGAACCCCATTACGTCGGAACAGATCAGCGGCCTGGCCCGCATCCTGCGCTCCAATGCCCAGGCCGCCTTTGAAAACATCGCCCTGTGGCATGAGCGCGATATCTCCCACTCCTCGGTCGAGCGCGTCATCTTCCCCGACTCCACCATCCTCGCCGACTACCTTCTTGCCAAAACCGCGGACCTGATCGATCGCCTGCTCGTCTACCCCGACCGCATGAAGAAGAACCTGGAATCGACCGGCGGCCTCATCTTCAGCGGCCAGCTATTGCTTGACCTTGCCGAAGCCGGAATGCTCCGCGAAGAAGCCTACCGCTTGGTCCAGTCCCATGCCATGCGCAGCTGGCAGGAGGACCTGGTCTTCCGCGACGAAGTCGCCCGGGACCCCTCAATCACCACCCTGCTCACCCCGGAAAAACTCGCCAAGACCTTCGACTACACGCGCCAGTTGGGCAACGTCGATGCGATCTTTGAGAGGGGATTAGGGAAGCAGTCGTCGAATAACCCAATGGAAGTTGCTGGGCAGTGATGTGATTCGAGCCGGGCTGCCGAAGACAAAATCGATCGCATCGGCCGGGTGCCCAAGGTTCCGATTTCAGGACCTGGGAGAGCACGAATCTAAACCCGTCGGCTGAGAAAGCACGCGCAAAAGGGAACCGATGAACCTCACCGTAGCCATCACCGGCGCATCCGGCGCAATCTTTGCTCGCGAACTTCTCCGCAAGCTCGAAGCCGACCCCCGCGTCTCGCGCGTCCACTTCATCGCCAGCGAAAGCTCGCTCCGTGTCCTCGCCGAAGAACTCGGCGTTTCAGGCAGAAACAATCTGCTCGAAAGGCTGCTGGAGGCAAACGCCCTAAAAACCCACCAGCACACCGACGCCGACATCGGCGCATCCATCGCCAGCGGCAGCTATCCTTCGAGCGCCATGATCGTCCTCCCCTGCTCGATGGGCACACTCGCCGCCATTGCCAACGGTCTGGCCAACTCGCTGATCGCCCGCGCTGCAGATGTAACCCTCAAAGAGCGCCGCCCGCTCCTGCTCTGCGTCCGCGAAACCCCCTTCAATCGCATCCACCTGCGCAATATGAGCCTTGCCGCTGAAGCCGGCGCCGTCATCTTCCCCGTCATTCCCGCCTTCTACCTCCAGCCGGTCGACTCAACAGAGATGGCCCGCCAATTCGTTTGCCGCGTTCTCGCCCACATCGGCCTCCCCCAGCCCGGCGCCTACGTCTGGAAGCCGGAAGACTGAAAATCCGCACGTGCTTTACGGAGCCGGGGGCTGCGCGGAGGCCGACAGTTGTTGCAAGCGCGACTCACCCACTTTGCCTCATGGGTTTCAAAGCGCTGAAAACACAAATCGTTGCCGGGCATTCGAGGCCGGGCGGGCGGAATCTCAGCAATCGACTTTATTCGATTTGACTTGAGGAGCAGCGACGGCAGATACTGCCCATAATGCGTACCTCACTCCAGCCCGGATTCTTTCCCATGCCCATGTGTTTGTGTCGGCCCTGTGGCCCGGTCCGCGCCGATTTTGAGATGCGAATGCGATAGACGCAACCGATCCTCAAAGTCATGCGGCCCGGGTCCAAGAGGATTCGGGCCGTCTTTCGTCTGATCCCATCCCGCTTCCGTCGTCGACGCCAGCCAGTCAACCGAGCCCCAGAAGGAGCCCCCCATGTCTGAAGCCAAGCAGCAGTTCGCCACTCTCGCCGTTCATGCCGGCCAGGCGCCCGACCCCGCCACCGGTTCCCGTGCCGTGCCCATCTACCAGACCACGTCCTACGTCTTTCAGGACGCCGACCACGCTGGCCGCCTCTTCGGTCTCCAGGAATTCGGCAACATCTACACCCGTATCATGAATCCCACCACGGATGTCTTTGAGAAGCGCGTCGCCGCTCTTGAAGGTGGCGCTGCGGCCCTCGCCACGGCCAGCGGTCAGGCCGCCGAGACCCTGGTACTGACCACCCTCGCCGGCGCCGGTGATGAGATCGTCTCCACCACCTCCCTCTACGGCGGCACTTACAACCTGTTCCACTACACGCTCCCGCGCCTCGGCATCACCGTGCGCTTCGTCGACGCCGACGACTTCGATGGCCTGCGCAAGGCCATCAACTCCAAGACCCGCGCCGTCTATACAGAATCGCTCGGCAACCCCAAGCTCGACGTCGCCGACATCGAACAGCTCGCTGCGATCGCCCACGAGCACCTCCTGCCCCTGATCATCGACAACACCACCCCCTCGGCCGCGCTCGTCCGCCCCATCGAGTGGGGCGCCGACATCGTCGTCAACTCCGCCACCAAGTTTCTCGGCGGCCACGGCACCGCCATCGGCGGGGTCATCGTCGATGCCGGCAAGTTTGACTGGGCCGCCTCCGGCCGCTTCAAAGACTTCACCGAACCGGACCCCTCGTATCACGGCCTCTCATACACCCAAGCCTTCGGTCCGCTTGCCTTCATCCTCAAAGCCAGGGTCCAGGGCCTGCGTGACACCGGCGCGGCCCTCTCGCCGTTCAATGCCTTCCTTCTCCTGCAGGGGATCGAAACCCTGCACCTGCGTCTCGAGCGCCACTCCCAGAACGCCCTCGCCGTCGCCCGCCATCTGGAGGAGCATCCCGGCGTCGAGTGGGTCAACTACCCCGGCCTCGCCTCAAGCAAGTATCACCAGCGCGCACAGAAGTATCTCCCCAACGGCTACGGCGCCATTGTCACCTTCGGCATCAAGAAGGGAACTGCGGCGGGTGGCTTCGAAGCAGGGAAGAAGTTGATCGACAGCCTTGAGCTGTTCTCGCTTCTGGCCAACATCGGCGACGCCAAGTCCCTTGTCATCCATCCCGCATCTACGACTCATCAACAGCTCACCGGAGAAGAGCAGGCCTCCACCGGCGTCACTCCCGAACTGGTTCGCCTGTCGGTAGGAATCGAAGACATCCGCGACATCCTCGCCGATCTTGACCAGGCCATCGAAGCCGCCAACGGCCACACCGCCCAGGGCGCTTCCAACCCCAAGGAACTCGCCGCGCGATGAGTCTCTTCATCCAGGCCGAAACCACTGCCGCCGGCAGCAACCACGACCAGGTCCAGGACCAAATCGAGGTTGCGCCGCCGGCCGCCGGGGCGCACCTGCCCACCTACGAAGGCGACTTCGTCCTCGACCAGCCTCTGCTGCTCGATTGCGGCCGCTCTCTGGCCAGCCCAACTCTGCATTACGCCGTCTACGGCCGTCTCAACGCCCGACGCGACAATGCCGTACTGGTCTGCCACGCGCTGTCCGGCTCCGCCCAGGTCGGCTCCTGGTGGCCCGAGCTGTTCGCCCCCGGCGGCCTGCTCTCGCTCGATACCGACTGCGTGCTCTGCATCAATCTCCTCGGCTCCTGCTACGGTTCCACTGGCCCCGGTTCGGTCGATCCGGAAACCGGCGCGCCCTACGGCCCCAGCTTCCCGCTCGTCTCCATTCGGGATAATGTCCGCGCCCAGGCCCGCCTTCTCGATTCGCTCGACATCCACAGCCTGCGCCTCATTCTCGGCGGCTCCATCGGCGGCATGCAGGCCCTTGAGTGGGCCATCCTCCATCCGGATCGCGTCCAGCGCGCCGCCATTATTGGCGTCGCCCCGCTCTCGGCAATGGGCATCGCTCTCAACCATCTCCAGCGCACCGCCATTGTCCAGGATCCGGACTGGGCAGAAGGGAATTATCTTCCCCAGCGACCGCCCCAGAAGGGCCTTGCCCTGGCGCGCCAGATTGCCATGCTCAGCTACAAATCCCCGCAGCTTCTTGAGGAGCGCTTCGCCCGCAATCCCAACCGCAACGGCGAAGACCCGCGTGCCCTGGACGAGCTTGGCGGTGGCCTCACCGGTGGCCGATTCGACATCTCCGGCTATCTCGATCACCAGGGCCAGCGCTTCATCCAGCGCTTCGACGCCAATGCCTACCTCGCCATCCTGCGCACCATGGACACCTGGGATCCCCTCCACGGCCAGGCTTCGCCCGCCGCGGCCTTCAGCCGCATCCGCGCCCGGCTGACCTTCGTCGGCATCAGCTCCGACTGGCTCTTCCCGCCGGAGTCGGTCCGCAAGTTCGCCGAGTCCATCCGCGAGGCCGGCGTCGACGGCGACTACCGCGAGATGACCAGCGACCACGGCCACGACGCCTTCCTCGCCGAGCAAGGTGAGCTCATCCGGCTACTCCAATAATCGAATCGCGCCAGGGGGAGTTGATCCAGTGTGTCGGCTACCGGCCAGCACTGAAAAGTGGACAGCCCAATCGGGAAAAAGTGGTCAGCTCGGCCACCGAGGAACAGTTTTTTCCGCCCTGGTGTCTAATCCTTTATGCGCGCAGCGAGGCGGGCAAGCGAGAAAGCAAACGGCGCGCATCGCAAAAATCACGCATAAAAGTCCAGTATGCTCATCGCACGGGCTGCGTCTGCGCCGGGAAATGTTTTTGATCGCGCGTTCGATGCAACAAGCCAGGACGCGAGCAACGGGGAGGCATCGCATTTGTCCCATTCGGTAACACAGCCGCTTGTCAGCCGCAGCAGGGCTTTCTATAATCCTGGCATCACTTGAGCGGCAGCCGTGGTATCGTTTACCCGTAGACCATGCTCTCAATCGCCCATAGAAACGGGTGCGCCTGCCGCGAGCGAGTGCTTGAAAATTGATCCCTATTTCTGAATTTCCCAGGAGCACTGAATGAAGAAGTTAGTCCTTGCGTCTGTGATGGCCTTGGCGAGCATGTCCCTCGTTCCTGCGCCCACCCTTCGAGCCCAGGATACGGGCGGCACAATCACCATCAAGGATCCAG
>DATDLS010000543.1:0-22754 GCA_036519195.1 Occallatibacter sp.
ATATGCTTTCGGCAGCGGCGTGCTCATCGATCCCGCGGGCACTTCGACAGCGAAACATCTGGGGAACCAGGGCGATATGGAGATTCGCTGGTCTCCAGCGCAGCATCTCATTGCCGCCTTCAACCTGGCGGGATTTCAGCCCGGCGGCTTCTTCTCGCATGTCATGAATAACCGTCCTCCGATTGCAGCCAATGCCGGTCTGACGTTCAGATTCTGATGCCATTTTCGGTCGCCGAGCGCGACTTTGCCGATCGAATTGCCTGCCCTGATCGATAGAATGAGAGGGCAAGTAAGGTTCGAAGGGGCAGCAACCATGGCGGACGAAGTAGCCGAACTCCAGTTGTTCGTCGACATCGTGCGGGCGGGAAACCTTTCCGCAGCGGCGCGGGCGCTCAACTCCTCACCAGCAGCGATGAGTCGAGGCCTGACGGCTCTTGAATCCCGACTGGGTGTGCGTCTGGTCACCCGAACTTCCAGATCGTTCGAACTCACCGAAGAGGGACAGCTGTTCTACGAGCGATGCGCTCGCATTGTGGCCGATATTGCCGACGCAGAAGCCGAGGCTTCCTCAAAAGGGACGACCGTCAAGGGCATGCTGCGCATCGGTGCGCCGATGGAGCTTGGCAGACGGCTGGTCGCGCCGCTCGTCACTGAATTCAGAACAAAGTTTCCCCAAGTCCAGGTTCACCTTGTGCTGTCCGACTCCGGTCTGGATGTGATTGATGACGGCCTCGACGTGGCCCTTCGGGTCGGCCTGCCGTCGGACTCCAGCGTGATCGCCAAAAAGATTCTCACCGCAAAGCGCATCACCTGCGCTTCGCCGGCATATTTCAAACAGCACGGCATTCCATCGAAGCCAGGCGATCTGCTGCAGCACGACTGCATCCGGCTGGTGCGCGGCAGGCGTGTGATGGATGCGTGGGTCTTTCAGCAGCAAGGGAAGTGCTTCGAGGTCGTTGTGAACGGAACGCTCACAACAACGAGCGGAGAAGTGGTGCACGACTGGGTGCGCGCAGGCCGGGGCATCGCACTGAAGGCCGACTGGGACCTGCAGGCCGAGCTCCGCGAAGGATCGATCGTGCCTTGCCTCAGCGACTACTGGTGCAATCAGATCGACCTGTTTGCACTTTGCGCGAACCGCCAGCATCTTTCGCCGCGCATTCGCGCGTTCCTCAAGTTCATCGCCTCCAGGCTGCCTGAAACCGTGGCCTCGACCGATCAGGTTCTGAAAAAGCCCCGCGCACGCTAAGCGCGGAAACCATGCTGAGACAATCGAAAATCGCCCTACATATCCCAAGTTCATGCTCGGCGATTAGGTTTCTGACCGGCTTTGCCAATCATGCAAAGCTGCTGTGCGATCAAACTGACTTCTCGCTCAACGAAGACAGCGATAGCCTATCTAGTAACAGGTGGCGTGCAACAGTTGCCATCGATCTTCGCACGAAGCTCTTTCAGGCCTCGAATTGCGCGGAGATGACTCACAAAGGAGATTCAACAATGGTCATGGATAAATATGCCCTCATCGCAGCGCGCGTCCTCGTCTCAATGGTTTTCTTTTTGAACGGACTGAACGTCATCGGCCAGTCCTTTGCAGCACACGAGATGGCCGCGCATGGCGTTCCGGTCAGCCTGATTCCTACCCTGATCTTGGGAGCACGTGCTTTGCAACTCGTCGCGGGTACTGGCGTGGTATTGGGAATCTATCCCCGTGTGTCTTGCGTTGCTTTGCAGCTGTTCCTGATACCGGCAACCCTCATGGCTCATGCATTCTGGCAGGTCGCGGGCACATCGCCGCTGTACGTGCTTCAGCTGATCAACTTCTTCAAGAATGTGTGCATGGCTGGTGGATTGGTTTTTATCGCAGCCGCAAAGGACCAGCCTCTTCTGTTTCCCGCGCGCCCGACCATGCGATTGGCGGCGGAGCATGCCCACCGCTGGAGCAGCATATAAATTACCTTTCCAAGCAATAACGCTCCCTTTCGCACGCCGCCCTGATTGAAAACGGGTAGGTTCTCGAAGGTCGGCGTGGGGCAGGGAATCTCGTGATCGACCCTGGACCAAGAAACCGGACCCTGCGGCTTATCGTTCCCGATTCTGCACAGCCCCTTGAACATCGGTTTATTCTGACCTGCTCGCCAAGTGAAATGAGTCTTGGAAATATTTGTATACGTTGCGCGCATACATGGCCACCGTGCTGTGGGATACTTCTTTCGCAACTCCGGAGCGGGCGGTGGGGTCACGGGCTCTTTGAAGACATAGGTGACGGACTCGCCGTCGAATCGGGCCCCCGCCGAACTGCTTCGAAGTGAGTTCCGTCCGCGTCCCGGCCAGCGCGTTTAGCCACTTGATATTCCAAACCTGCTTGGCGGAGTCGTAAGCCCGAAAGTTGATGCCGAGCACAATCAGTTCTTCGGACGAGCCAATCATCCTGTATTCATCTGCAATTGCATAGCCGTCGAGGATGAAGTGACCGAACCACGTTCCGCTGCCAATCGTCTGCCATTCTCCGTTAACCGATTTCAGCTTGGCTTCGAATCGCCATCGGCCGATGAGAAAGGCAAATCGAGAGAGCTCTGCGGGCGCATTAGGGTTGGGCTTGTCAACTCTTTGTTCGTGCCGTTCGATGGGACGATCCTCCATTGCGACGGCTTTTGGTAGCTTAGGTTCGATCAGCACTGAGAATGCGCCGCGTTGCCTTCCAGACGCCATTCTGCTCCGGCCAATTCATCTATGCGAAGACCCTTAAGCAAGTAGTTTCTCGAGCGGCTCCCAATAGTGCGCCTTCCAGCCAGAAGCCAGAACTTCCGCCTTTCCCTGCGGAAACCCCGTATGGTCAAATATGATCTTGGTTCCGGAGCCCTGTTCCACGAGTTCGAATTTCGCAATCGAATAGATGCCCGGATTCCAGCCGCCCGCTCGCCAGGCCTGCACGATTCGTTCGTTCGGCACAAGCTCTACCTGTCGTCCCGTGATGTAGCCGCCGAACAGCTTGAACGCGCCTCCCGCTTCTCGGCTGATCTCCGCAGGCTTGTCGGGCAAGTGCATGGCTTGCATGACGCCACTCAGTTGTATCACCTTGTCGAATTGTTTGGCGTCGGTAAGCGCATCGTAGACGCGCTTACGGCTCGCTGTGAAAACAGGCTCCTGGTGAATGGCGTCGGATGTATGAGATATCCCGTACTCTGTTCCCGCCCAAGCCTTCGTCGAACCCAGGGCTAGACCACCTAATGCAATCCCAACACCGGAGATTAATTGTCGCCGCGTGGGCTCATCGGCCAGCCGTTCCACAATCCTTCTATCGTTCATTGTTTGCCTTTCGTTTCTCTTGATTGTCTCGATAAGAACACCGCGCGAAAATATGTTCAAGATCATATTTCACGGATTGACGAACGCCCTCAGAGGTATACTCATGCGATTAGAGAAAAGGAGACCCGATGCCCTATCCCGCCGGTCATCGCGAAGCAGTAAGGAAAAGCATCATTGACAGCGCACGAAAGCTATTCAATCGCCATGGCTTTGAGAATGTATCTCTCAATCAGATCATGGCTGGTGCGGGTCTGACGCACGGGGGATTCTATTCCTATTTTAAAAGCAAGAGCGATCTGTATGCTGAGGTATTAGGGTGCTTTTTTACCGACCCGCAATGGAAAAGCTGCTGGGAAGGTGTTCACGTTGACCTTTCATCGACTGACGTAGGCCCGCAAGTCGTCCGAGCTTATCTATCCCGCCAGCATTTCGAGGACGTCGAGAATTCCTGCCCAATGGTGGCATTGCCGACCGACGTTGCGCGGAGCGGTGTAGGTGCCAAGCGCGCCTTCGAGACCGTGTTCAAAGCAATGGTGAGCGTCCTGGAGCGGAGCTTGGTCCAGAGTGGCCGGCGACGCCGCGCCACCGCGCAGAGCATCGCGGCCTTGTCTATCGGAGGGATGGTCGTGGCGAGGACCATGGTCGACCGTGCTCTTGCCGATGAATTGCGCGCGGCCTGCATCGCCGTCGCCCTCGATCTTGGCGGCTGGAACAAAAGGAGCAAATTCAAGAAACCGCAAACCCAAGCAATCCCGGCCACGCGGCGCAGCAGGGATCTAGTTGCACCAGGCGCGATTGAGAGAGCCGCAGATGCGTGATTTAACTTCTCGCCTTGGCAATTGTGCCCGAGTGACCGGCTGCACGGACAGAACTCGAAAATGTGCGGCTTCTGTCCGGTCAGCTCACAACATCGTCGTTAGCGCAGTCACGAAAAGACCGGTCCAGCGGCAACTCGCCGAAATCAACATGATCCGCTGCTAGCGAATAGGTTTGTATACGAGCCCGATCGCAACCCCAACCACAGTCCACTCGATGAAGAAAGCCGCCGCGGAAAACATGGTGATCTTAAGTCCGATGTTCAGGTTCACATAGTTGTGCACGACAAGGGCGCCGATCACAAAGAGTCCGATCAGTGCGCCGAAGATCGCACCTTCTACGAACCCCGAACCGCCCTTGTACATCCTGGCGTACAGTACGGCCAGTACAACCATCGACAGCAACATTGCTGCCATCCCGCTCGGCATGTGGCTCATCTGGCCTTCGTGTGTGCGGTAGACCGCAGGGTACCTCAGAAACTCGGCTTTGAGAGACGGTATGGCCGCAAACATGAGGCCGCCAAGGGCCATGTACGCAACGAATGCCCCAAGTGACGCAAGTGCGATTCGGGTGTAGTTCATTCAATCCCCCTTCCAGACAATCTCCAAGCCACAGGCTCCCAGCTTGCCCCGCCGTTCTATCAGATTCAGGGTAGACTTGCAAAATCCTTTTCTGCGTTCACCTATGCAACGATTCCAAAATGCGCAGGGCCGCTCGATCAGAGGGTGTCGCTCGATCATCGGCCGCATCAACGTACACCTTCTTTTCGAGATTGAATGACTGTGCGAGGAAGTGCCTAAATCTGAGTCTCGATTCGCGCCGGTTATATCGCTAATTCACTCGCCGACGGCAGATGAGTACCGGGTCCTCCGCGCGGCTGACGGCTCCGGTCGCAAAAGGCGTATGAGGGGAGTAATCGTTGGGATTGGGCGTAACTCAAGCTCCATGAGCACCTTGCCCGCTTTGATCGATCGAGAGTCGCTCGCTGTTGCGGAAGACAAGGATGCCAAAGTGCGCCACGGACCCTTGAGCCGCTCCCTCGAGGCGACTACGTCAATGTTTATTGCCTTTTCTCACCTCTTGACAATCGAGTGAAGACGGTCGTATACCTCTTGATTATCTAGTCGAGGCTGGCGTGGAGGCGAGTAATCGCGAGTTGGTTCATGGGACGTTAGAGATGCTGGTGCTGAAGACCCTGGCGCTCGAATCGATGCATGGGTACCGAAGAGCGCTGCGCATCGAGCAGATCAGCAACGGCGTGTTCCGGGTTTACCCGGGCTCGTTGCTTCCGGCGCTGAGCCCCATGGAACGGTCGGGGCGAATTTGCAGAGAATGGCGCTCGCCAGAAAACAACCGCCGGGCCAAGTACTATGCAGTAACAGCCGCCGGGCGCAAAGCACTCGCACAGGAGCGCCGCCAGTGGGGCAGCCAAATCGCCGCTATCAGTCAAATTCTCGAGGCCTGAAAGAGGGGGACACATGCTGCGGAGCATGATTGCCGGTTTGCGGGCGCTGCTGCGTCCGGCCGAGCGCAACACCCAGATCGAAGAGGAACTGAGGAGCTTTTTCCAGGCCTCCGTGGAGGACAAGATACGGAGCGGTATGAGCCCGGAAAGGGCCGAACGAGCAGCTCAGATCGAGATTGGCAGCGGCGAAATGGTGCGGCATAAGGTATGGTCGGTTGGCTGGGAATCGGGGGTCGATTCCTTGCTGCGTGAGTTGCGCGTCGCAGCACGTCAGTTGAAGAGGTCGCCGGGATTCGCAATCACCGCCGTGCTGATGCTCGCGTTCGGCATCGGAGCGACCACAGCGATTTTCTCGGTGGTGGATGGGGAGTTGCTGCGGCCGCTTCCATTTCCGCTGGCCAACCAGTTGGTGACGCTGGGCGATCAGGCCGCGGGACGCCTCATGGGCAAACGCGATCCCGGATGGGTGACCGCGCCTGAGGTCGTGACCTACCAGCGGGAGCAGAATTCGTTTTCGAGCCTCGGTGGCTTCGCGTCTGAGAACCTTAACCTGTCCGGCGTGGGACAGCCGGCAGTGGTCATCGCGGCGCGGATGACGCCGTCGGTCTTTGCCACCCTGGGCGTGGCGCCGCTGATGGGGCGAGTGTTCACCGAGCAGGAAGATATGCAACACGAACAGGTGACGGTGCTGAGCTACGGGACCTGGAAATCGCGATTCAACGGCAATCTCAACATCCTGGGCACGAAGATCCTGCTGGATCGGAAGCCGTACCTCGTGATCGGGGTGATGCCGAGGAATTTTGCGTTCCCTCTGGTGGACCGTACGTCGAGTCTCGCACTGTGGGTGCCGATGAGCTTTTTCCCCGGAGAACTGAACGCGGAACAGGTCGGGAACTTTTCATTCCAGATGGTGGGGCGGCTGAAACTGGGCGTGACCGGGGCGCAGGCGGAAGCGGATGCGAATCGCGTAGCGAAAGAGATCATGCGGATTTATCCGCCGGACAAGGCGGACATCCGGATCCATCCGGTGGTGTATCCGCTGCAACAGATTACGGTGCTCGAAGCGCGCCCGCTGCTGCGGCTGCTGTTCTGGGCAGTGGCAGTGGTGCTGCTGATTGCGTGTGCCAACTTTGCCGGGTTGCTGCTGGTGCGGGCGTTTCACCGGCAGCGCGAGACGGCGGTGCGACTGGCTCTGGGCGCCTCGGCGAGGGCGCTGCTGCGACAGACGATTGTCGAGAGCCTGGTGCTGAGCCTCATGGGAGGGCTGATCGGCATCGGGCTGGCGGCCTTCGCGATTTACGGGGGCCGCAATTTGCTCCCGGACAATCTGCCGCGGACCAATGAGATCACTCTGAACTGGACGGTGGCGGGATTTGCTCTACTGCTGGCGGCGCTTACGGGGGTGATGTGCGGGCTGGCGCCGGGATTTGCGGCACTGCGCACCAACGTAAACGCGCAGATGAAGGAAGGTGGGCGCAGGGGATCGGGAAGCGCAACCCACGCGCGGCTGCGCTCGGGCCTGGTAGTGCTGGAGATTGCCGTGGCGCTGATGCTGCTGGCCGCGGCCGGACTGCTGCTGCGCAGCTTTCAGAAAATGAGCCAAGCGAACCTGGGCTTTGAGCCGGATCACGTGACGACGGCCGCGTATTCGCTGCCGGAGAAGCAATATTCGACGCCGGCGCAGATCGACACATTCAACCGCGATTTGCTTGATCGGCTGCGCCAGCTTCCCGACACGCGTGCTGTGGGACTGGCGAGTACGATTCCGATGACGGAGGACGTGAACTGGCCGATGCTCGCAGAGGGGTATGTACCGCGCGGGCCCGATCAGAATCAGCTTGCGGCGCCCTTCCAGGTGGTGGGCGACTATTTCCGTGCGATGGGCATTCCACTGCTGCGCGGGCGGTACTTTACGGATGCCGATAACGAGAACAGCCAACTGGTGGCGATCGTGAACCATGAGTTTGCCGAGGACTTCTGGCCGCATCAGGACCCGATTGGCAAGCGCCTACGGGCTGGATCATCGCCGAAAACGCCCACCCTATGGATGACAGTGGTGGGCGAGGTGGCCGACGCCAGGCTGGGGCCGCCAGACCAGGACGCGCGAGTGCAGTTCTACCAGCCGGTGACTCAAGAGGAGAAGGAATTTGGCCATACCCCGCGGACCGTCCTGTTGGGCAACAGCGGTTTCATCGTGGTGCGGTCGGCGCTGGGGCCGGAGCAGATGGAGAACACAATGCGGAGGGTGGTGCGGGAACTCGATCCACAACTGCCGCTCAGCCAGGTGCAGACAATGGATGACGTGGTGGCACAGAGCGAAGGGCCACGCCGCTTCAGCACGGCCATGGTGACGAGTTTTGCCCTGGCGGCCGTGCTGCTGGCGGGGCTGGGAATCTACAGCATCGTGGCATTCTCGGTGGCGTCGCGGGTGCAGGAGATGGCCATCCGCATCGCGCTGGGCTCACAGCGCGGGGACATTCTGCGGCTGGTGCTGATTTCCGGAGCGAAGCTGGCGGCGGGCGGAGCGGTGATCGGGCTGGCGGGAGCCGCGGCGACATCCAGGTTTGTGCGCAGCTTCCTGTTCCAGGTAAGCCCATTCGATCCCGTGGTGCTGGTGCTGGCAGCCATTGCCGTGCTTGCCCTGGCGCTTATGGCATCCGTGATACCGGCACGCCGAGCAGCGGCGGTGGATCCGATCCAGGCGTTGCGGGGCGAGTAGATGTGCCATCCGCGCCTGGGAAATTCTAAAGGTTCGGGTTTCCTGCCATTGCAGTGCCTCGAAATTTCGGAGCTATACTCTGTTGCAAAGGATCCGGTACAGCGAGTGTTGAAGATGCTGACAAATTGTGTTTCGACTGATTGTAGATGCAGAGGAATCCTGTTATTCGTTGGACTGGTGAGCCTTGTTCCTCAGCTTGCTGCCCAGGACAGAAGCTGCAAAATCCAATCGGATCAGGTTTCAGCGGCGATCTGGGGCCAGATTCCTCCACCTCGGGAAGGCGTCACCGTGACCTACTACGACGATGCCATCGTGTGGGTCGGACTGAATCACACCTACGCCAATTCGCGCAAAGCGCGAACCCTGGTCCGCGATCCCCAACCCCCATGATCTCTCTTCCTTAATTCGGCAATACACTCTGATTCGGACGATCCAGCGAGAACGTCGGTATCTCAATATCAAAACACTCACCGCTCTCACTCTCCATCTGGTAAGCCCCGCCCATCATCCCCGACGGTGTGTTCAGAGGCGCGCCGCTTGTATATTCAAAGCTCTCGCCCGGCATGAGGACCGGTTGCTCCCCGACAACACCCGGCCCTTTGACCTCGGTCAATTCGCCACGCGCATTCGTAATCATCCAGTACCGGCTCAGCAGATGCACCGTTTCCTGTCCCTGATTCTCGATGATCACTCGGTAAGCCCAAAAATACTGCGAGCTGTCCGGCGACGATCTCGTCTCAAGGTAAGTCGGCTCAACGCTCACCTTTATTCCTCGTGTGTTTGCCGTGTAAGGTGCCCAATCTGTCATAGGGAAAGCTTAGATCAAATCCGTGGGCTGAGCCAGCCCGGCATGATCCTGGACCAACGACAAGTCCAAACCACGTATCCAGATCGGAGCTCCCTGGCAGCAACCGGCGGCTTCGACCGAGAATTGCTCCTGGCCACTTGCCCGTTTGCCAATACCAGTCACGGAGAGGATGACCACATGGGTCCTCCTTGGCATGAAGAACCGCGTAATCACCGTGCAGGGCGCCCGGGTTGGCATCACGACTCGGCGCGAGCGAGGCTAGATTTCGCTGACCGACAGGGTCCAACGCCAACATTGATGTCACCGTGGGCAATCCTTCTCCAGTTCGATGCTGTTTACTCATGGGTAACTGACGGGTAGGCGACTGTTGGTTAGGCAATCCACCCTTAACCGCTCCCTGGGAACGTCCGAGGGAGGATTCTAGTTAGTAGAATGGGACCGTGATTACCGCTACTGCGCTTCGTGACGAAATCACGAAAAACGGCTTTGCAATCTGTGACGACATACTTTCGCAGGAAGAAGTGACCCGACTCCTTGCTGCCATGGACCGCATTGGTGAGTTGGGGGCTTTGCGGAAACGCGGCGGCACTTTCGCCGTCCGTAATCTGCTAGACACGTCAGCGCATGTTCGCGATCTTGCCAATTCACCGATCGTTCGCGGATTGGTCGAGCCAGTTCTCGGTCCCGAGTCCTTCGCCGTAAGAGGGATACTTTTCGACAAAATACCCGGTGCCAACTGGAAAGTTCCTTGGCACCAAGATGTGACGATTGCAGTCCAAGAAAAGATTGAGGCTAACGGTTTCGGCCCGTGGTCTATCAAGGCCGATGTTCTGCATGTTCAGCCCCCAGCTTTTGTGCTGGAACGCATGATTTCGATTCGGATTCACTTGGACCACTGCGGAGAAACAAACGGCGCATTGAGAGTGATTCCCGGATCGCACCTGCACGGTCGAATCCCAGAAGAACAGATTGCAAACATTCGTGGAGAAGTTCCCGAACAAGTCTGTGCAGTGAGAGCCGGTGGTGCATTGCTTATGCGACCGCTGCTACTGCACGCATCTTCTCCGTCTCAGGCCCCAGACCATCGCCGGGTTGTCCACATAGACTTCGCCGCAGTTAAACTTCCGAACGGCATGCATTGGTTTTCTGAACAATCATGATCATCCGAATGTTTGCGGCAAGTGAAGGCACCATCGCATTTGGGCGGTAACGCCTGAATCCGCCTATCCGACAACCGCCTATCCGTCAGTTACCCTTCAGTAGACAGCATCGAGTCAGCATCGAGTCGGCATCGAGTCGGCAGAAACCTCACTGCATCAAGCGGCAGATTTCCCTCGGTGACAGCAATGTTGGGTCCGCCCCAGAAAGGCAGAGATGATGGGTGCGGAATTCCGGTATCGCGCCAATCTTACCTTTTCGATTCGTTGGGCAAAAATAACCTGATCCGCAAAGCAGATCAACGGTTCGACGCACATTTGCAGCGAATCAAGGAAATAGCCATGCCGACCGATACGAAAGACTTCCTTAAAACACTGCCAGTAGCACGCCGCCGCGCCATCAAACAGCGCGCCGCTGAACTGCGCGACGAGTACATGCCCCTGCAAGAACTTCGCCGCCCGGACCAGAGCATTGGGACATCCGTCCGTCAGAAGCTATTCCTGACGCAGTGCGACGACAGGGTCGACTCGCCCGGATCGCCGAGCAGGAAGGTAGCAGGCCAACAATCCCACCATGACTAGAATTCCCAAGGCGCCCGCGGCGATTCGCAGATCTGACCGGCTATGCTGAATGCTTTGCGCCACCGGGTCCATGCTTGCCGCCATCACATGCATAGCCAGCACTGCAAGCGTAATGCCGATGCCTGCCCCTATGACAATCAGCGTCGCGCCTTCAGCCATGATCATCCGCAGAATATCCTTGGAGCGAGCCCCCAATGCGAGCCGGATGCCAATTTCGTGGGTGCGGCTCGAAACCGAATAGGCCGTGACACCGGCCAATCCCACGCTGGCCAGCACCAACCCAAAGGCTCCCATTAGCCCGTAGCTCCATAACCCGATCTTCACAATGAACATGATCTGCTCAATCCAGTCCGGCATCGTCTCTTCGTTGAAGGTTGTCAGGTTTGCATCGATGGCCGCGATTTGGGCGCGGACGATTGAGGCCGCTTCGAGACCCGGAGTGGTGCGAGTTGCCAAAGTGATGCCCTGAAACGGTGGCCCGGCATAGTCTTCCTCTGTCATGGGCAGGTAGACCGCGGGGCCAGGTCGTTCGACGGGAGTTTCCAGCACGTCGGCTGCGACGCCGACCACAATGTACGATTTGTCTGGCGGTGCGGTGTCGTAGTCAAAGGCCGATCCGATCATCAATCCGAAGGTTACGCCGTTCTTGCTGACGAGAGAAAGGCGGCGTCCGAGGGGATTATCGTTGCTGAATATTGTTTGCGCAAAGGCCTCACTCACCACGACAGAGCGTGAACCGTCGTTCTCATCATCTTTTACGAAACCGCGCCCGCGAAGGATGCCGACTCCCATGGTCTGAAAATAGTCGTATCCCACAATGTACTTTGTCGCTTGATCAATCTGCCGGGTGCCATCCGTATCCGTGGTGAAAGTAATCTTGCCGCTGGGCTGCATCGGGATCGCCTCCGTCCAGGTAGCGGAAACAACCCCCGGCAACGCCTTCACATGGTCCAGAAGTTTGGGATAAAAATTCTCTGCCTGGGGAACGCTGTACCCATCGCGGATCGGGTCAACTGAAATGAGTTGAACGTTGCCAGCATCGAATCCTGTTTCGCCCACCATCGTGCGCTCCATTCCGAAGACAATGTAGCCAGTGACCAACAGCAGAGTGAGCGATCCTGCCATCTGCGAAACGACCAGCAGGTTCCGGGCGCTAAAAGCCCGGCGCCTTCGCATCTTGAAGTTGCTGCCGTCTTTCAACGCAGGCACAAGTTCCGGACGCGTCGCCTGCATTGCGGGCAGTAAGCCAATCGCAACTCCGGTCAGGGCCGTGAGCCCGATTGTGAAAACAAGCACGCGCCAATCCACTTCTACGTTGAACTGGACCGGCATGGCATGCGGTAGGCGCAGCCGCGAGAGCAGATGCATCAGCCAGCAAGTGAGCGCAAATCCGAGCGCGCCGGCGCCGGAAGCGATTAGCAGACCCTCCATCAACAGCTGGCGTATAAGGCGTGCGCGACTGGCCCCGATGGCCAGTTGCACGGCGACTTCGCGGCGCCGGTCCATCGCTCGTGCCAGAAGCATGTTGACAACATTCGAGCAAGCGATCAGCAAAAGGAGCGCGATCACCACCATGGGCAGAAACGCGAACAGGCCAAAGTCTCTTTCGCGTATGGGGATCAGCTTGCCGCCAGAAGCAACCCAGACAAGATGCCCGTTTTCCGTTGCCGGGTGGCCGCTATCGCGAAGCATCTGCCGCTGCATCGTATCTAACGCGGTTTCGAGCTGTAAAGGGGTAACGCCCTGCTTAGGTCTGCCCAGGAAATGGAACATCGTAAGTAGCGGGCGTTCCAGCGCGTCCTCCGCCATTTCCGGAGCGACTCTTGCCCCCTCGGAAACCGGCAGCCAGAGATCGGCAACGAACATCATCGGCGAAGCACCTTGAAATCCCTTTGGCGCCACGCCCACGATGATGCTGAGTTTGCCATTGACGTGAATTGTCCTGCCGATCACGTTGGGGTCAGAGCCGAGATTGTCTTTCCAAAAGCGGTCGCTGACGATGATCGGCGGGGTTCCTCGCGCGTCTTCATCGCGTGCGTCGAACAAGCGGCCGGCCTCCGCTTCAACTCCCAGCGTCGAGAAATAAGCAGGCGTGACGATGTGCCCCCAGATCCGCTCGGTATGTCCATCAAAACTGATCCCGAACGGCACCGGAGCGACGTAAGCCGCAGTCGAGGAAAACAAGTCGTTATGGTCGCGAAAGCGCCTGTATGCGGGATAGGAGATGGGCTGTTGAAGGGTAACCAACTCATCGGCCCTTTCCACGCCAGGCACATCGCGCAAGATGGTTCCGTTCAGTTCGCTGAAGAAAGAAGAACCGGCACAGATGGCCAGGCTCATCGACACCACTGCAACGAAGGTGAAAGCAGGCCTTCGCATCAGCAGTCGTAACTCATAGCGAAAATCCCATAGCAGTTCCCGCAGGTGCGCAGCTGCAAGCTGGACTGCCAGATCCGTGAAGAGAGATATGAGGCCTAACAGGTTTTGACGCTGTAACCAGACGGTGGCATCTTCCGTGGTCTCCAGCAGTTCGCGCTCGAAAGCACAGCGAAAGCGGTGAGGGAAGATGCGCGCCAGGTTCCGGTAGAGGCGAAAGACGAATTCAGTCGAGCGTGTCTCACCCTTCATACATCATGCCTCCGACTCGGCAGCCCGGCGCTTGGCACGGATCACGCGAACCAAATCCTCAAGGCGCGCACTTTCGCCAGCCAGTACCCGCCGGCCCAGAGCAGTGAGGCGATAATAGCGACGCCGCGCATCATCTTCGCCCGCTGGCGGACGCCGGTTCGCCTCTGCGATCAGACCCGCATCGAATAGGCGCTCCAGTGTCCCGTAAAGGGTCGCCGGCCACAGCCGCACCTTCCCGTTTGTCCTCTCCAGCACTTCCTGCATAATCCCGTAGCCGTGTTGCTCTCCGTCGGCCAACGAGAGCAGCACGTGAAACCAATTCGGCTTCAAAGGAAGGAAACGATCGGCAGCAGAATCTTCCTCGTTTTTCACACCGGCAACTATATATTACTCATGATATATATTGTCAACGATAATGCAGGCGGTAGCCCACGCCTTAGCCGATTCTTTGAGCGATCGGAGCGTCTGTGGGTCTTTCTTGCGCACGCTGGAGGCTCAGCAAAGACCGCTTCAAAGCTCCCTCATTTGACCATCATCGCCACAACCGGCTGACCAAGCAGTCGATCGATTCCCATAAGTTGGCCAGCGTTATCAAATTCCGCGACCGGCTCAGAGCTAGAAAACCGGATCCTGCGGCGTTCGAGGACTGATCCCAGAGAGATCGCCGCCCAACCTGTGTTCAATGAGCGAACACACTCTGGAACTTTGTCTCCGGGCAAATGAGCGCGCAGAAACGAGCTCGACTCATGGCGCGGAAGCCGATACGCGCGGCCGGATGCCGTCGCCGATCGGTCCGCTATGATTTAGCCGTGCATTGAGCCATGCGGTCATCTGGCGCTCCCAGTCCGGCACGTTGGGCAGCTGGTTCCATCCGCCGGTTCCATGCTTGCCGCCGGGGATGACGATGATGTCGCAGCGCACTCCAACCGCATGCAGCGCGGCCTGCAGGTTGGTCGCTTCCGACATGGGGATGTATTCATCCTGGGTGCCGAGAATCTCGAGAAATGGCGGATCGTCCTTTGAGACGTAGGTGATGGGCGAGGCTTCGCGGATTGCTTCCTTCTCGCCCTTCTGCGCGATGAAGGGATCGAGGAAGCGATGTACGTCCGCATTGAGCGGAACAAACTCGAAGCTGCTTTGCGCGTAGAGGCTCACCACGGCCTGCGCCTTTGCGCTGACGCGGTCGACCGGATCGGCGGCATGCGGGTCGCCGGGCGCATTGAGCAGGCCGGCCATATTGCTCAGGTACCCGCCGGCCGAACCGCCGACGAGGGCGATCTTGCCGGGATCGGCGCTCCAGTCGCGGGCGTGATAACGAATGTAGCGGACGGCGCGCTGCACGTCATACACCATAAACGGGTAGGGGTACTTCGGCGCGAGGCGATAGTTGACCGAGAAGACCGCGTAGCCCGCGGGAGCGAGAAAATCGGCCACGTAGGCTTCGCTGCCGTTCTTGCTGTCACCGCCGTGATACCCTCCGCCGTGAATGATAATCGCGATCGGATGAATTCCGGTGCCCTTCGGTGCGTAGTAGTCCATGGTGAGCGGTTGGCCGTCGGCGGTTCCGTACAGAATGCCGTCCTCGGTCGGCGTGCGCGTTTCGGCAGCATAGGCGGCAACACAGGCGAAGGAAAGCGCGATCAAGGCGAGTTGCTGCAGGCGATGAAGCGTCATCGGGAGTCGAACTCCTCAGAAGAATGAAGACTGTCATGGCGATGTCGTCACAGTCTCCAACCATGTTAGATGAGCCGGGTCGGTTGTCTCTTTCAGAGCGCGTGTAGTTAAGCCGCATCAGGAATCAAAAACTTTCTCTTCGCTGAAGAAGGAGCCACTCCATGAAATTTCCAATCGCGCAGTTCCTTTTGCCGTGCCTGCATTCCTTCAGGCCAGTTTGTCTGGCGGCTGTCCCGGCCTTGCTGCGCATCATGGGCATTCCCCGGAGAGAGGGTGAAGGTTATTGCCGCTCCAGCATCCGCGGCAACCCTATGAATCTTGGTGGTTCATTCTCCGCAAGATTTGCCGAAGGCACACCATCGATGACTTGCTGACGTCGGCGGGCTGCTTGCTGCAGGATAAGAACGGAATCAACCGCAACGCTGCCGAGAGCATCACAAATCGGGAATTTTTCCTGCGCAGCGGCGAATGCGATTCGCCTTCCAGTGGACTGTTGAGGCGTGGGTGAGCGCATCATCGCCATCACTCGTCAGAGAGGCGATGAGTTCTGAGCAATCTTAGTGCTGTATCTGGAACGGCGGTGCGCAAAAGTCCGAGATTGCACAAGCTCGGGGGTGGGCGCTTCATATACAGCGACTCGAAGGAAGCCGCCGGCGTTAGCGGCGGAAGCGGTCAGGCTACAGGAATTAAATTAACTTTCTCCCGTAATAGACAGAATAATAAAGAGATAAAGAAAGAGGCGCGAGGCGATTCAGGGCGCGGTTGAAGCCCAGGATGCCGCAAGGATCGCTGGCTCGCGCAGCGTCCTCCGCGCCAGCGGCTTTGTTCAAGTCGGTTAGTGTCCAGTTCCATCAACCTCCCCCTGTTCCTGCCCGCAACGTCCACCCTGAACAAACCGCCAAAGCGATCTCTGCGTTTCACGCTGATGCCAGGAAACCAAGCCTGCTGAGGGAGCCTCATGCGCGTGATGTCTACCTTGTACTCGCGCTGGACGGATACGAGCAGCAGCGAAGCGTTCATGAAATCTGCTTACAAGACAAGACAAGAACTAGAGCACTTAGCTCCCGAATTTATGCGAAATTGTTTTGACACTGCAGTTGCGCCTGATATACATTCTGACCAACTTCGACGGGCCATATACCAATTTAAAATCTAAGGAGTTTGTCCATGAAGTTGAGAACTCTCGTCAGCTCTCCGGTATCTGCGCTCATATTGGCCTCCTGCGCAGTCACTTCAATTCCTAGCGCCCATGCAGACACCATCGCCTGGGCAACATGGAGCAGCGATACCCCCGGTGGGAATGCTGCAGCCGGCGGCGGAGCCGCCGGTAGTATCCCCGGCTTCTCGATCACCTATACGGGCCAGACCAGTTCACTCACCAGCGTCCCGACCTGGACTCCGAACTCCACTTGGATCGGCGGAGTCGTCGGCAATGCTCCTCCCAACGTTCCCACCGTCATGATCGAAGGTGGCCCCGGTTCTGGCGTTGAAACCGTCACATTCTCAGGCCCCGTAGCCAACCCCGTTCTTGCCATTTGGAGCCTTGGCTCGGCAGGTCAGGAAACCAGCTTCGACTTTAACTCCAGTGAACCTTTCACCATCGCGGGCGGTGGTCCGAATGCACAGTTCGGAGGCAGTGGCCTGGTCATCAATTCAGCCGGTACAGGCGTTACCGGCAACGAGGGCAATGGACTCATAGAACTCCTCGGCGTCTATAGCTCGTTCACCTTCACTACGCCGGTCTTCGAGGACTATTACGCGTTCACCATCGGCGAAGATCAAACTGTCACCAGCACCCTCCCTCCCAGCACCGGTGCCGTGCCCGAACCCGCGACCTTGTCGCTCTTCGGAATGGGCCTCACAGCCCTGGCATTCGCCCGGCGAGCCATCAACCGCAAGAGCTAAGCTCCTCTTCGTCAGAAAACGGGTCCGGCACAAACAAACCGGACCCGTTTGAGCGTCTTGACGCTCGCCACAATGGCCAAGAGCATCCTGCATCTTACATCTTGCCGGCCGGCACCACAGCCGTGTGCTCCTGTTTGCGTCAATAGTAGGAACAGGAAGCGGCCAACTCACGAAACGGAAAAGATCCGACCTTAAGCCTGAGCGGCGGCAGGAATTCACCGATAGAGCGTTGGGATCGGAACGTCGAGGTCCAGGGCCACGTCTCTGGACGGCATAGCGTTGGCCAGTAGTTTCGTGGCGGATTCAATCTTGCTATCGGTCATACGCCGCGTACGACCGGCTTTGCGGCCGCGCTTTTAGGCGGCTTCCAGGCCAGCGCGGGTTCTTTCGACGGTTAATTCCCGTTCCATTTTCGCCAGACTGGCCATGACATGAAGGAAAAATCTTCCCGACGGCGTCGTGGTGTCGTTCGCATCGGGAAAGCCCTTGAATTGAAATCCTTGTTTATGGAGTTCGGCAACCAGGTCTACCGGGTTCTTGATTCGAAGTGGGCCATCAGCCAGAACAGCATCGAGTGCGTCAGGCTGGTGCTGCGCGGAAAGAGGGGATTGAGGTGGAGTGGAACGAAACCGGGTTAAGCGCGAGGTCGGCCCAGAGACCCGACATTGCTGTCGCGAGAGGCAATCTGACCTTCATGCGTTGATCGCGCGTTGAAGTTCCGCGAGTGACTCGGAGATTTCGCGGCAACTGACGACGGAATCCTGTCGGCGAATTGCTTGGGAGCAAATTTCCGAGGAGCCCGTTTGTCGGCCACTTGCCGAAGACGTGCATCGATTTGAGTCGCTCGATGAGCCGCTCTTCGAACTTTGGTTCACCCTCGCGCCGTTATTCAGATCATGCGCCCAAAATGAAGACCGGTACCTGAAGCCCGGGTTTGGCTTTTCCGGTACTGGGCGGCAAGAACGGGGCAGAACGAAGTCTGGTCCTCTCGCCCGTCCTCGTCGGCTCAGCGGGCCTGGCCGCCTAGCGATAGACGATCCGATGGTCGCCGTCTTCGGAGTTGCGATCGTGTCGGATTTCCACTGTTTGGTCGGCAACATCTGATCGCATGGAGTGACTGAGCCGGTCAGCGGTATGGAGCAGCGGGTATATTTGTTTAGGGACTCGGCGTGAGCCGACAATAGAACAAACTCGGCAGTTCGCAGGTCAATTTTGGGCTCATGCTGGTAAACATCGTCACTCTGCTCCAGTTCTCTCTTCTTGCCGTGTCTCTTGGTCTGGTGATCATGGCCGGGCTGACGTTGATTCGCCGCCGCCGGGCGTCGCAGTCAGGCTTGTTGTTCCTGGTCCTGTGCGCAGAGGCTTTTTACTGTTTCGGCTACGCGCAGGAGCTGGCGCAGACGACGCTGGCCGGAGCGATCTTCTGGCTCCATGTGGAATACATCGGCATTCCATGGATTCCGATGCTCTGGGTCTTGATTGGCCGCCGGCACTTCGGATACCGAAGGCCCGCAGCTTTTTTGTCGGTGATTCCGGTGATCGTGGCCGCCGCCGAATGGACCAATAGTATGCACGGTCTGTATGACCGATCCATGACGCTTGTGGCCCACGGTCCTTTTTGGGTGGTCGAGGTTCACAGAGGCCCCATTGCCTGGTTGAATCTTGCCAATCTCTACGGATCTTTGTTCTACGGAACACTGCTTTGCCTCTCGCGCATTCGCGCTTCTTCGGGCCTGCTCCGGTTACAGACGATCTTTTTTGCCTCTTCCTGCCTGCCGCCTCCCATCGGTTACTTGATTTATTTCTTCGGCTGGAGCCCCTGGGGGCTCGACCTGGCCCCCCTGACTTTCTGCCTCACCATCATCCTCGTGTATATCGCGGTCTTCCGGCTTGAGTGGTTCAATCTTGTCCCGACGGCGCGATCGCTCGTCTTCAAGAGCATCCGCGACTCAGTTCTGGTAATCGATCTTCAGCATCGTCTGGTGGACTTCAACCCGGCGGCGTGTGCTCTTTTTCCACGGCTGTCAGAAAACTGTCTCGGCCAGGCGGCTTCCAACCTATTTCCTCAAGACTCGAAGTTCACCGAAGCGCTTAATGCTCCGGGCAGCACTCGACAGTTGACTCTCCAGACCAACGATGTTGAACAGCATTTCGAGATGCGCTTCTACCCTTTGGACTGGGGACGGCAACAATTAGGTTGGGCTGTAATCCTCGCGGATATTACATCCCAGATCAACCTCGTGCAGCGGTTACAGCATCATGCCGAGACCGACTCTCTGACCGAGGTCGCGAACCGCCGGGCTTTCGATGCTGCTATGACACGCGAGTGTGCGCGCGCGACGCGTTATCGGTCCCCCTTTGCCGTCATGCTCGTTGACGTGGATAATTTTAAGACGATCAACGACCATGGAGGTCACGCCATGGGAGACGACGTGCTGCATTTGGTCGCCCGCCACATTGGCCATTGTCTGCGCACCACCGACCTGCTTGGCCGCTACGGGGGAGATGAATTCGCGATTTTGCTGCCGGAAACGGCGCTCCAGGAAGCCTCAATGGTGGCTGACCGTATTCGAGACGAAATGGGAATGGCCGCGGCCCGAATTGGACGACAAGCTGCGCCGGTCACTCTCAGCGTAGGTCTGACGGTATACATACCGGGTGATCCTGCCGACCCCCGACAATTGTTGGAGCAGGCCGATCAAGCGCTCTACTCCGCCAAGTCGGATGGACGCAACCGTGTCGGAGTCTGGAAGGTTGGCTCTGTCGGCACGAACATGCGAAGCCAAAGCATGTAGCCTCTGGGCAGCGTGCCATCGCGGTGACCCCGGATCTCAGGCTCGATCAGCCCGATCTCAGATTCGAGCCTAAGACCGAGAGTCCTCTCGTCTTAGGCTCAGGGACATCGATGGGACCACACCTTGCCCTATTGCCGGACCATCAGAAGAGGGAACTGAAGAGTGGTTGACGCTTTGTTGCTAAAGATCGTGTCCGAGATCGCCCAGCCTCAGCAGTGCGCTCCGTTTCGCAGCATGTGTCGATTCGTCGAGCGAGCCCCAGCGTTCCCACTTCAGATCCTTGGGGTTGTGTTCAAAGATCGCGCACGAAGGCACGCTGAGTTCGTGCCGGGAGGGAACCAGAATGCCGACATTTTGCTCGGCGGCGCTCTAATCCGGAAAACTCCTGTGGGACTTTCCGTACCTTTGTTGGAGTTTAACGATCGCCGAACAGTCAGCCATTGCCTGGCTGTTGACCGCCGCTAATCCTTCACCTTACAAGTGTGCGGAGATATTTTGAAGGATGTGGCATGCTTCTACACTGGCATTGTTAGGATACCCTGCCATCGTATTCAACTTGAGTAATAGTTCAAAATGCTTTAAGGGGCCCATGGCTGAAATGCCGCATTTTTGTAACGCAACCGTGAATCGCGGCATGTCCGTGACGAGTTTTCCTGCCGCCTCAGTTCCTTCGGCGTTGGCACCGGCCAAGAGGAGAACTAGTCCGTTCTGATCCGGGTTTTGAACTAAAGCGATAATCGCATAGGATTGACCCGTTGCTCCTCCCAATGCTGTTGGGACATATTGCGCCGCTTCATTTGGCTTGGGGTGAAAGTTTTGAATAATTTCTTGACCGGAACTCTTGTCGAAGGCAAACCGGAAATCAAGCTGGTTGCTGAAAAGAGTAGACCATGGATCAGAGCGGGGACTTCCCATCAGAATAAAATTGTCGTCGGTCTGCAGGTCTGACATCTGAATATTCCGGGCTGCGTGCATATCAATCTGCTTTCCATGAGCCCTGGCTAATTCCGCGATCTGCACGGCGAATTTTGCGTCGACGAAGGACGCTTTGTCATCACCCATGATAACGCCCCAGAAATGCTGAACTTCAGGCGTCATGTTGTCGGGATTCGGAATGAGATGACGATTGGCATAGTCAGACGTGGATATTTCGCCGCCTGCATATTGCTGAATCTCAGCTATATCCGGATCACTCGTGACCAGTTCGATGGCATGGGGAGAATTAAAAAACGCTGACCAAGGCAGGATAGAAGGCGGTACAGCGGCCACGTGGTCCATGTGCTTCCATGACACTGCCCATATAGCCAGGTTGAATGCCGTAACCAGGAGAATCAATATCGACCATTTACGGTTGAATTTAACCTGGCCGGGCGTTGCTTGAACCTGAGCTCTTGCCTGAATTGCAGCGGCCAATTCGGGTGAATCCGCGCCAGGTTCCGCTAGTGCCGTTGCGTCTTGAAGTGTGGTGTGCACTTCGACAGTAGTCGACTGCTCATGGTTTCCATTCCCATTGCTTGGAGACTCGCGGGAAATCCAAGGAATATACGAACCTATTGGCAGGCTGATGCGGAACTTGGACGTGGTTCCGTAGCGGTGATAGTGCTGCAGAAGACGCTTGCGGACATCGCTCGCCGTGACCCGGACGATTGCGTCCTCACCTGTGTCGTAGGAGGGGGAGCGCCCAAACAACTCTATGCCAATGACGCGCTCTTTTAGGCAATCGAAGCGGCCGGCAATGGCCTGGTCGACGACATATCTCAGGAATTGTCCACTACGATGACTTCCCCGGAAGGCCGTTCCTTCAATCACTTCTTTCAGATGTTGTTGGAGGATGGCTAGGTCTTCTTCGCCCTCGACAATTTTCGCCATTCGTTCGTCATTCAGAGAGATCAATGGCATAGACAATCCTGAGTAGCAGAATTCTAGCACTAACAGGTCGCGTGCGAATTTTACTGGCACGAAAACACGCTACTGTCTGGTTGTTGCCTGGGTGGCTTGAAAAGTTGGAAAGATGTTGGGGTTCGAATCCCTCTCTCTCCGCGAACTCGGCCCCTGAATGGGCACTGTGTTTACGCCGCCGCTCGACAGCAGTGTCTGTAGCAGCCGGGACTTCGATCCGATGATTCGAACCTCGCCCGCAGCGACTTCGACGCGCCGCGCGAGCACGCGGCGATGGTCGCCGCCTTCCGGCCGGATGCGCTGGCGGGCAGTCTTGCCGAACATGCGGACCATTCGGGGCATGACAGCCTTGCTGCCGGAATTGTCGAGCATCGCCTGCGCGCGCTAAGCATCTGTTCAGTTCGGCGATGTGTCAGCGCAACAATGTGATGGTCAACCCTGTCGTACCCGCAAACTGCTGCCAAGGCCGGTCGGCGGTTAGCACTTCAGCATTTCGCAACTTTGCCGCGGGCTGCGCTCGTCGACCATTTCCGCCGGTCGGCAACCCGTTCACCCATTGCACAACTGCTTCATGGCGATAGCGCACGAGCGAGCCCACTTTCTTGTACTCTGGGCCTTCTCCGCGGAGCCGCCACCGCCTCAAACAGGCCAAACTGACCTGGAGCATTTCTGAAAGCTGGGTTTCATTCAAGAGCATTTCCATAACGTCCCTCCTTGTTCTAAGTGGCCTCAGGGGCGACTTGGCCGAGAACGTAACCTGAGACAAGAACTCGGTCAATTCGCCCCATAGGTGCGCTACTGAGATGGAGAGGCTTCCTGTTGCGACGTGGTAGTCGGCACGGGAGAGCGGCGACGGTCGACCGCTTCCAGAGCCTCTCGTTTGGCCTGCATCCGAATGTGGCTGTAGTGGGTGAGCATCTGGCGATCGACGTGTCCCGCGATCTGCATGATGGTCTCGTCTCCCGTCCCGGCCTCGGCAAGCTCGGTGATGAGGGTGTGC
>DATDLS010000544.1:0-11737 GCA_036519195.1 Occallatibacter sp.
GCTTCGCCGCGTCTCTCGATGAGTTTTCCAAGGCATGGGCAATCTATTTTCCCGATGTGGTCAGCAGCAAGAGCAAAAAAGCACTCACTAAAATGTGAGACAAATTCACCGGAATCGCCGTGAATTAACCGCAACCGCACACCCTGACGAGCCTCCCGCAGAGTCTGAATTCAATTCCCGGCGACAGGCGCACCATAGAGCCATCGATTCTGCCCCCCGCGATGCCATGCAGCCCGATCAGATTGAAACCCTGCGCCGCACCTTCAGCCCCCCCCAACTGCCTCGATGCGTGTGCGCGCAACCACCACGGTCGCTTCGCGGAGTCCATCGGCCAAGAAGGCGAAGAAAATGCGAGACCGGAGGCAGCCACGATCCGCTTTGATCCAAAATCACTGTCCTCTGTTCCAATCTGAGGCGGTCAAAAACGGAAGAAGCTACGGAAGGAGCGAGCCAAGGCATTCAACCACTCAGAACGACGGGGAGCAGCCTTCAAAGTCATTCGCCATTCTTCCAAGAAGCGGTTGCCCCACTTCTAGAACGGTCGCCCCATTGGAGGCGACCGCTCAGTCATTCAGAGTTGCAGGATGTAGCCCGATGTCTAGCCTTCCCGTTCGATCCAGAAGCTGCAAGGCCACACGTTCTTCCCGTCGAGGGTCGGCGCAAACGCCTTCATCTCTGGAAGCATGCGCGCGAAACTGTCCTTCCACTCTGGAAACGCCATCTCCAGCACATCGGAATGGAACTGCTGCATCGCCGACGAAGCCCACATCACGCGGAACGCGCAGTTGAAGGACAGAAATGCCTCAAGCATGTACTGCTCGCCCCAGAAACACAGGTTCGTCATCACGAACTTCTCCGGGTAATCGAGAGGCGTAAATATATCGTGGAGGTGGACCAGAACCCCGGGAGGCAGGATCGGCAAAATCCGAAGAATTTCATACAGCACATCGCTGTCGAGAGAGACCACATGACTCGAATCAATGAACAGGATGTCATTTTCGCCGAGCGTTGAGAAGAACTCAAGCGGCACCCTCTGCACCGGTTTTTCGATGACCTCCTTGAGCCCGTCAATTCCGTCTTTCAGATACTGCGCAGGATAGGGCTCAATGCTGGTCATTTCACACGGATACCCCTCTTCGCGGTTCTTCCTGAGGGCCGCGGTCATAACGAGGGTCGTGTTTCCGCTCCCGATTTCGATAATCCGGCGTGGCTTGCGGGTGCGCACAAAGGCGTAAGCAATCTCTGCATCAACGCGTTCAAAGAACCCGTTGTTGAAATGAAAGGAGCGCTTGGCAGTGGTCTGCCCCTCGGGAAAATTGCACTCCCGCACGTAGGGCAACAGTTCCGTGCGCAGCCGTTCAATCTGCTCCGGAAGCCGGAAATCCACTGCTCCGCACGGACGACAGGCTCCCCAGTCCTTGTGGCGGAACGACTTCAGATTGGGAACGGGAAAGTAAAAGTGAGAAGGGGTAACGCTGACGCCCAAACGTCCCTGCACTGCCTGGAACAGAGACGACAAGGTGACCCTGACCTTAGTATTGCGCGTAATGCTATTCAACAGGACACCTCTCACACCTCTCACACCTCTCTTTACACTGAAAGGCTCAATCGGGATCGCATCGGGAAAAATATGCCGTCAAGCCAAGCGGGCGTTAATTATGGGGCAGCTTTTGGCCGAATGTTCTACCTTGGTATGTCTAGATGCTCAAACCGTACGGGGGGGTTGCGTGGGCTGCTTGGGATTTGAATCCCATCGCTCCCTTCTCGGCTGGCGAAGAAGAACGCCGCTAAAGCTATATCACGCCTAGAGTTACGCGAAGAAATCTGCTTCGAATGTCGACGCGAGGCTTGAGAGCTTGTGCAAGGAAAAGCCGATCTGATCGAACGGGTGGCCGATGTTGCAATGGCCAACACGCCCGATACAGAGTTTCCACTTCATGTCTGGCAGACGTGTTCGAGCACTCAAACCAGCATGAACGTGAACGAGGTGACTTCCAACCGCGCGATCCCAATAGCCGGCGGACGACTCGGCTCGAAGAGCCCCATCCATCTCAACGATGATGTCGACATGCCGCGCTCGTCCCGCGACACCCTTGCAACGGCCATGCACGTCGCTGCTTTGCTCGAAATAACGAGTTCCCTGCTACCAGCGTGGATGCGCTCAACTCTGCATTCGAGGCCAAAGGCAGGAGAATGGCAACACATCGTGAAGATCGGTCGAACACACTTACAGCATGCAGTGCCCCTCCCTGTTGGGCAGGAATAGTCCGGCGACGGCGGACAGCTGCATCACTGTTGACATCCTCCCCCCTTCGATCACAGTGAACACCTCGCCCAAGCACAAATCCTCATTTTCTTTCTTGCCTGTTTGCTCTGGGAAACGCTGAGCCAGTGGTCAAAGCGCGTCGACCTCGGCGACGCCCCTCCAAGGTCTTCGCCGAACTCCTGCAATCTCTTCGGTCGATTTTCGAAGAAAGCTCTTCGCATACCATATGGATTGCCTTCACATGAAACATCGTCATTTTTCGATGACCGCAACCGCTCGATGAGAACCTCAGCGGCAATGACGGTTCTTGGTCCTTGAAACGCGCTGCAAGAGTCAACAAAATAGGAACTGAACTGAGACATATTCAATCGATTCGCCATATTCACTACAATGGTATGTGCAGTCATTTTGTCGAGCACACCAAGCTTAGAAGCTCAAAAGTCCTTGGTCAAAAATACGTCCTCCTCCACAGTGCTTGGGCGAATGGCTCAGAATGGGAGCGTTTACGAGGACCTTGTCAGGGATGGCTTCGATGTCAGTATGGTTCAAGAGCCGGAGACGGTCCATTTACTGGGATAAGCTGTTTTCCTAATCGTGATAGCCTCAGCTAATTGGGAGACCGCATGGATTTCCGTCATATCCGTTCATTCTTGTCCGTCGCTGAAACTCTCCATTTCGGTCGAAGCGCTCGGCTCCTCAACCTGAGCCAGCCGGCACTTAGCCTTCGAGTCAAAGCGCTTGAGGACGAGTTGGGTGTGCAGCTGCTAAGTCGAAACCGGCAGGGTACCGAGCTCACGGCGGCTGGGCTGGCGTTTCGCGAAGACGCAGCGATCGCTCTGGAGAAGCTTGAATTCGCTAAGCGGAAAGCTCAGTGGGCTTCAGCGGGCAAGCTCGGCCATATTCGCATCGGATTTATATCAACTGCCGGTTTTGAGATCGTCCCGAACTTGATGCGCCGCTTTCGGAAGAGCTACCCGGATGTTGACTTTTCGATAAGAAACATCCTGACAGGCCCCCAGCTGGATATGATTGGCGATGGTTTGTTAGACGTCGGCTTTCTTCGCCTCCCCATTGAGAATCGCAAAGAGATCGTGGTGACAACGGTTCATAAGGAGCCATTCGTCGCGATCTTACCTGCAGGCCATTTGCTTTCAGCAAAGAAGGAGATTCGTCTGCGCGAACTCAAAGGGAATCCATTTGTGATGTATGCGCGGGAGTACGCTCCTGGATTCCATGATCTCTTGACGGGGACTCTGAGCAGGGCTGGAGTCGTCCCTAAGGTAGTCCAAACAGCAGGAGAGATGCCCACACTCATCTCTCTCGTCGATGCGGGAGTGGGCGTCTCGATTGTCCCAGCATCTGTTGCAAAAAGAATCGTCTCCAGGGTGGTCGTGTGCTCGATTACAGATCGCCTGCCGGAGTCAGAGATTGGCTTGGCCTTCGCGCGGCAGAATACTGCGGCGGTAGTACGCCGATTTTGTGAATTCGCGCGCACGTCGCTAAGTCATTGATACGCGGATAGCCCCATTGCGGCATAGTCCCGTGCGTTTATTGCACGGCTCTTGGGGACCAATGTCCTCAATCGGTTCCCTAGGTCCGAATTTCTTCTCTTGGACTTCTCTTGGAATTGAACTCCCCTCCTGAGTCAAACAGAAATTCCCGACGGCACCGGCGAGTCTTCGCCGCCAGGGCGTTGCCAATCGACTGATTCTATTCGTGCGAATCCCGCTCGGCGAACTGATTTGAAATATTGATTAGTCATCCTTATCACGGTCATAAGAACAATCAAGTAACGAGAATTACCCTCTAGGCGTCATACGCGCTGTGGCAAGGAAGTATCCGATGCTGCAGCGAAGGGTAAAACAGTCGTGGCGCTCGCGGGGTACGACACACTCAGAAGCGACGCCTCCTGAAGATATCAAACCATGAGCGAATGAGAGGACTCAAAGGATGAAATCCAGTTTCTTACAGAAGCAAACCTCGCGCCGCGACATTTTGCGAGGCTCAGTCACTCTAACCGGCAGCGCCCTTCTGGCGCACCTCTTTCCTGCGGCGCTGATCGACGCCTCCGCAGCCGGCCAAGCGCGACAGTCACTTTCCCCGGCCGACTTGCTCGCGAGCATGCGCGCCAAGTTCAACGGCGTTCCTATAGAAGCTCAAAAGCTCGCTCACAATGTCACGATGTTCGATGGCCCCGGCGGAGCCGTGGCAGTCCTCAACGGTCCAGACGGCAAATTCGTCGTAGACACTTTCGTTGCGCCCGCCTGGCCGAGGCTCAAAATGGCTCTCGATGGCCTTGGCAATGCTCCAGTGAAATACGTCATTGACACCCACTGGCACTTCGATCACACCGACAACAACGCGCCTCTTCACGCTGAGGGAGCCACGATCCTTGCGCACGAAAACACAAAAAAACGCATGTCCGAACCGCACGATCTGCCGGTTTTATATAGAGGACCAGACGGCGCGCTCGCCGGCCTGCATTTCGATCCCTCGCCCGTAGAGGCCCTGCCCGAGAAGACCTTCGCTGCGAGCGACAAGTTACAAGCCAATGGCGAAACCCTCGCGCTGCAGCACGTGGCGCCCGCACACACGGATTCCGACATCTATGTTCATTTTCAAGAGGCCAACGTAATTCTGATGGGCGACCGGTTTTCCAATGGGAAGTATCCCTACATCGACCCCGGTACGGGCGGCAAAATCACGGGCATGATTGCCGCTGCCGACAAAATTCTATCGCTGGCCGGCAAAGACACCAGGATTGTTGCGGGGCACGGCCCGCTCGGCAACAAGGCGGACCTTACAAAATCCCGGGACATGCTCGTCACTTCGCGCGATCGGGTTCAGAAATTGAAGTCCGCGGGGAAATCCGCCCCGGAAGCCGTCGCAGAAAATCCCTTCGCCGATCTCGACCCCGTATGGGGCAAAGGCATCATCAATAGCGACCAGTGGGTCCAAATCGTCTATCTGACGCTTTGAATCCGTTGCTCTACAAATTACCTTTTCGATTCGGTGAATCGAGATACGAAATTGGACAGACCGGCATGGCAAGGCTTACCCACGCTGCTGTGGTAAACGCGGGCTACCGGCGAACCAAACATAACAAAAGGAGTTGCACAATGAATCAGTGGATGAAGCTTGGGCGAGTTGTTCGAAGTGTCCGCCAGTCGGTTTACGTTGTTTTATTACTGTTGAGTTGCGGCGCGCTCTCAGCGCAGAAACCGGACGGTGGCGTTCGAAATATTGTTCTGGTGCATGGAGCCTGGGCGGATGGTTCTGGGTGGAAAGACGTCTGCGGCATTCTTGTCAAGGACGGCTACAACGTCAGCATCGTCCAAGAGCCGGAGACGTCCTTCAAGGATGATGTGGTCGCCGTCAAGCGCGTCCTGGCGCTGCAAGACGGACCGAGCGTCCTTGTCGCGCACAGCTACGGGGGAGCCGTGATTACGGAAGCGGGCACGGACCCGTCGGTTGCCGGATTGGTGTATATCGCGGCCCACATGCCGGATTCCGGCGAAAAAGAGTCGGACGACGGAAAGCGCTTTCCGAGCGACCTCGCCAAGTCGGGCGCTATAAAGAAAACGCCCGATGGTTTCACATATATCGACCCGGCACAATTTCATGAATTATTCGCAGCCGACCTTCCCAGCGGCCAGGCCGCATTCATGGCGCGATCGCAGGTGCTCAACTTGGCGGAAAACTTCTCAGCAACGATCACCACGGCTGCCTGGAGAACCAAGCCGAGCTGGATGCTAGTGGCGGGAGCCGATCGAACCATCAACCCCGATTTGGAGCGTTGGTATGCTAAGCGGGCCGGAAGCCACACGGTCGAAGTTGCAGGCGCCAGCCACTCAGTCTACGTCTCGCACCCCAAGGAAGTTGCAGATGTAATTGAAATTGCAGCACGTGCGGTCCCGAAGTAGCTTGGGCTCCGCCAGGAGCCCAACCCCGCGGAGGGATCATGTGAAACTTCTCGAGATTCAGTCGTCACCAAGAAGCCAACCCTCCGATTCGGTCTCCCTCGCCAGATCATTCATGGAGGCGTGCAATTCCTCCAAAACCTCGATCGTTGTGGAGACCTTGAGTGTCTGGCATGAACGGTTTGAGGAGCCCGTCCGATCAAAAGCCGAACTAGAGGGTCCTGCCGTCTCGCATATGGATGATGCGTCTTGAATACGAGGCGGCTTCCTGATCGTGGGTGATCATCAGGACGGTTTGGCCGAGCCGCTCATTGAGATCCTTCAAGAGCTTCAGCACGGCCGCTGAATTTTCTGAATCGAGGTTCCCGGTGGGTTCGTCGGCTAGCAGAATTGCGGGGCCATTGACAAGGGCCCGCGCTATCGCCACGCGTTGCTGTTGGCCACCGGAAAGAGCACGAGGTTTATGCTTCATCCTGTTCGCTATGCCGAGAACGTTCAGGATTTCCATAAACTCCGGTGTAAAGTTTGTATCCCGGCTGGCGATGTATTGCACGATACGAATATTGTCTTCCGCGGTCAAGGTCGGCAACAGGTTGTACTTCTGGAATACGAATCCAACCGTGCTCTTTCGAAGTCTGGTTCGTTCAGCGTTCGTAAGCTGCGCAAGGTTCTTCCCATCGATTTTGACCGTGCCTGAGGTGGGAGGCGTCAATGATCCAAGGATGTTGAACAATGTGGACTTTCCCGAACCCGAGGCCCCCACAATCGAAACAAACTCGCCTCTTGCTACATCGAGATTCGTGCCTTGCAATGCATGGACATCGACATCGCCGACGCGATAGGTCTTGTAAAGGTCTCGTACTTCAACCATTGTTGAGTCACTCATACGTAAGCGCCTCGGTCGCGTCTTGTTTAATCGCTTTGATGGCCGGAACGATGACGCCCAGCAATGCCCCCGCAATCGCTATGGCTCCGGCGATTGGCCACCACGCGTAGACGGTCTCCTGCGTCAGACTGGCTGGAACCGCGTGTTGCATCAGCCACTGCGTCCCGTATGTCAGTAGAATGCCCATCATCGTACCGAGCATCGAGAGCAGCAAGGTCTCTCTGAGTAACAAGTCCAGGATGAATCCGGATGAGCCGCCGACCGCCTTCAGGATGCCAATCTCCCGGGTCCGTTCTAGCACCGCGGTGTACATGGCCATAAACACAACGATGAAACCAACGATGACGGCAACGCCAATCACAACCCCGATGAAATTCCGCAGCAATCCGACACTGTTGATCGATAGCAAGGAGGTTAATTCTTCGACCGTGTAAATCTGATAGGCGGGCATTTTCGTTTTCAGTTCGCTCAGGACTTGCTGCACATGATCGGGACTATCGACTTTCACAAAGACTTGGCTAAGATGATGTGGGTTCCCCATCATGTCCTGCAGCACCGGTAGCCGCACGCAGATCCTGGCGAGTTTACCGGACTCGAAAACCCCGGCTACCCGCCAATCATGGCCTATGTATTGGACTGTTTCACCGACGTAAAGCTGTTTCTCTTTCGCGTAATATTCGTCCACGAGAACGTCATGATCCGTTGCAAATGGGCCACCCCGCAGATAATGAAAGCCGCCGCTCATTTTCGAAAACTGATCCAGATCCAGTCCGGTGATCGAGTCGAAGCCCGATAAAGGCTGGACAGCGATCCCGGTTGCAAGCGCGACATGAGGTTGATTTGCAACAAAGTCCACAAGCTTGTCGTTCATGGGTGCTGTGCTGAGCCCCAGGATTGAGGAGCCTGGCGGGCGGATCATGATGTCGGCACCCACGCCGCGGGCACGTTGAGCTGTCCCGTCGAGAGTGCCATAGCTTACACCCACGAGTGTAAGTATCATGCTGACTTCGACTGCGATCGCCAACACACTCAAAGTGGTGCGAACGGGCCGATGGGCGAGATTGGCGAGCACAAGCTTATTGATCAAGAACAGGACCCTGAAAACACGTGGTTCATCTGGTTGATGCGCGCAGACCCCGCCATTCAGGCCGAGTAGGAAGCGCGTTGCTTTCCGATGAGGTGTTGGAAATGGGAGACGAGGTGATAGCCGTAGCCATCACCAAGCTGGACAAAACGGCAGTATTTGTGGGAGATGCCCTCGACGGTTGCGGTAGAGGTTGTGAGGTAGAACGACCCAGTGTCCAAAAAAATGCTCCCGAGAATCACCAAGTGGCTACCTTCAGCGCAAAAAAATCCTGCCGACGATCCCGCTTCGCGGTCTCTCGATCCCGGCCCGCATCTACTCGCCAGCTTGGCTTGCAAGTCCCTCGATAAAGACCGCCTCGTCGTTCAGTGCCTGCGCCAGCACACCGAGCTGTTGCTTGGCTTCGTCGAAGCGGCCCGCTTCGAGCGCCTCGCGGACGCCCGGCAGCGTGCTTGCGCCGTAGCCGGTGTAGGTGCCTGGAGCGTAGATGAGGTGCTTGGTCCAAGGGCGTCCGGGAAGGCCATCGGCGGCGACCAGTTTGCGCTCTGCAACGGCCAGACCATCATTGATCTGCTTGCGCCGGTCTGCAGGCAGCATCGGCGCCTTCACGCTGGCCTGAGCGTAGTCAGCGGCAGCCGCTTTCAGCTTCTCCAATGCGCTATCAAGTGCAGTGAAATCCATTGCCGGAGGCATGGGGAGCTCGGGCGGCGGCGCGACTGGATTCTTGGGATCATTGGCCAGCGTATAGGCGCCGCTCTTCAGCAGGCGCGCACGCGTCGCCGCATCCATCTGCAGCTGCTTCAGTTCGCTCTTGAGGCTGGTCGCGTACTCGTTGACGGTGAGCTGTAGCTCGTTGAAGCTGTACGGCATGATCTCTGCGTCGGCAATGCGCATGACGATGGTACCGGCAGTCTGCGCGAAGAGTTTGCCGTAGACTTCGTCCTTGTCCGCGAACTGGTCCCAGTGCCATGGCGTGTCATAGGCAGAATGATAGGTGCCGCCGCGGTCTTCGCCGCCATAGCCTATGTTGATGGATGCGACACCCAGGTGGTCGATGAACCCGGCGTAGTCGGAACCGCTGCCGGCGGGGCCAAACTCGATGGTCTTCCGCTCGCTGCCAGCCCCGGTACTAGCCCCGCGGCCGCGGCCCGCGAGCTGCGCTGCTTTCTGGCGCTCCCATACCGACTTGCCGGTTTCAGGGTCAGTCATCTCGTGCGTTACCTCGTTGACCATCAGTTCGAAGGATTGCGATCCGCTGGCGCCGAAGTAGCCACGGCCGTTTTCGTCGGAATTGACATAGATCGCTCCATGCCTCAGCAACTGGTCTGCGTGCATTTCGGCCCATTCCGTCGATCCCAGCAGTCCGGGCTCCTCGCCATCCCATGCGGCATAGACAAGTGTGCGCTTAGGGTTCCAGCCCTGCTTGTGGAGTTCGCCGAGGGCGCGCGCCTCCTCGAGCAGTGCCGACTGGCCACTGATAGGATCGTCCGCACCATTCACCCACCCATCGTAGTGGTTGCCTCGAACAATCCAAGTGTCGGGCTCTTCACTGCCCTTGATGGTCGCAATCACGTCCAATACCGGCTTGGTGCCCCAGTCGGACTCGATTTTGAGATGGACCCTGGCCGGCCCCGGGCCGAACTTATAGGTGAGTGGCAGGCCGCCTCGCCAGCTGGCGGGCACCGTCCGGCCGCCGAGCTGTTCCAGCAGGGGCTTAGCATCACCCCACGAGATGGGGATAGTGGGAACCTGTACGATCACCTTGCTGTCCTTGATGGCGAGGCGCTTGGTGCCCGGGATGGATGGCTCACCTGGCGTCAGTGGATCACCTGCATAGAGGGTGGTGTCGGCGACAGAGCCGCGCTGCACGCCCCACTCCGGCCGCATAGGGCCGGCGGGAATCGTCGCGCCTTGGCCATAACCGTCATCGGCGGGGTCAGAGTAGATGATGCATCCAATGGCGCCGTGTTCATAGGCAAGCTTTGGCTTAAGACCGCGCCAACCCCCGCCGTAGCGGGCGATAACGATGGCTCCCTTGACCGAGACGCCGTTGCGCTCAAGTTCCTCGTAATCGGACAGCATCCCGTTGTTGACGTAGACGAGGGGGCCGGTCACGTCGCCATCCACGGCGTACATATTGTAGGGCGGCATCGCTGGGCTCTTGTCTTGCGTGTAGGGATCTTCCGGTATTACGGGCTCCTCGAGCTTCGCCTTATAGGGCTTGCTGCCTAACAACTCCAGCACGCGCGTCTTCGGCGTGGGATAGAGCACATCGAACTGCTCGAGCTTGGCGTCCCATCCCCATGACGTGTACTGCTTCACGAGCCATTCGGCGTTGGCGCGCTGCGCCTCGGAGCCGACATTGTGCGGGTGTGCAGCCAGCAGGTGCATATTGCCGGAGATGCGCTTAGCATCGGGGATCTCCATGAATTTGCTTTCCCAGCTGCGCTCTATGGTTTCCGACTGCGGCGTGAAGCCAAGAAGGGGGGCAGGCGCCTGTTGAGAGACAGCGGAAACTGGCAGAAGGATGACGAGCGAGACGGCCGCAAGATGGCGCATGAAGAACTCCTTGGCGGGCAGGAGACACGAATCCCTCCCGATTTCGCAAATCTTAAGAACTTCGGTTTTACAGCTGTCGTCCGCAAACTCCTTTCCTGCGAGGAGTCCCGAACCAAAAGCACACGGCACCGATAGGGGAACTGGGGATGGTCAGGTTTGCGGCTACGTTTTCCAGTATACCGAGTGGGGCCTATTGTAGATGCTCCATCGACATTCCCAAAATGCGATATGCAAGCTTGGGCTCCTGATCGTTTAGTCCGGAGTCGGCGAGGCGAATCACTCATCCAACACGTCGACCTTTGTTCAAAATGCATGTTGCGGCAAGTCCAAGCCAATTCCTGTGCGCAATGCGGAACCCCAAGTTTGGCTCCATATAAATATCCTCCGGCAGAGCCGCATAAGCGCTGACTTGTTTAATATTTCCAATTTAATTGGGGGTACAATAAAACCATGCACACTGTCGTCGAAACCGCCGAGTTTCAAAAACAGGCGAAGGCAGTAGAACGGTGCAGAGCGCGAAGCGTTTATAGACTGGATCGCCGCCAATCCAGATGCATGCGATGTCATTCCAGGCGCGGACGGAGCGCGCAAGGTGCGCTGGAGCCGTGCTGGAATGTGTTGCTAGTGATGGTCTATGCCAAGGCTGTACAAGCCAACGTAAAGCCCAAGGACATCAAGCGGGGTTGAAAACATGAAGACACTGAAGAAGATGGACGTAAACAGAGTGGCCCGGGCAATCGAAGCAGATGCAGGCCACGCGTTGCCGGGACTGCGTGAGTCTCTGGCGCAAGCCAAGGCCAGCGATTTTTCGCGGGTTCACACACCAGAACAGATCGTGGCTCGCCGTCGCGGTCGCCCTATGGGAAGCAAGCAGCAAGTCATCAAAGAGGCTGTTAAAATCCGGCTGGATGCTGATGTAATGGCAGCGCTCCGTGCGAGCGGGGATGGCTGGCAAACGCGCATCAATGATGCTCTACGCGCATCGCTTGCCCTAAGCGGAAAGATAGTATCCATATAACAGT
>DATDLS010000545.1:0-2039 GCA_036519195.1 Occallatibacter sp.
GTTGTTTCCAGGCTTGCATGACCCAGCCAAGCGCGAATGACGTTTACCTCGACACCTGCTTCCAGAAGATGAACGGCGGTACTGTGCCTCCATACATGGGGAGAAATCGGCTTTATCCGGCCATCTGATCGCTTCTTGACGATCTGCGTTGTACACCTCCGAATGACCTTGTAAATTCCGAATCGTGTCAGGGCTGCACCAGTCGAATTTGTAAAGACTGGCCTGTCAGGGGCATCACTTGCGTGATCCTCCGTTAATAGTTCATGGAGAAGGGTGGTCGTCTCCTCCCAGAGTGGGCAGACTCGCCATTTATCTCCCTTGCCGTGCAGATGTACGCGCGGATTCGGATTGAACTGCACGTTGTTTGCGCGCACCTCAGCCGCCTCTTGTACGCGTGCACCCGTGTTGTAGAGGAAGATCAGCAGAGTACGATCACGCAACGCATGGCGCCCACTCGTCGGCAGTCTGGAAAGCGTGGTCTCGATCTCATCGCGCTCCATAAAGATAGTTTCGGGCGGAGCTGTTCGCTTTCGTGGAATACTGGCTATCTTTCGGGCTTGTTCCATTCGTGCCGGGTACTGCTGGCCGACATATGCGAAAAATGTGCGAATGACCGCCAATCGCTGATTGCGTGACTGAATCGCATTGCTTCGGCCTTCTTCGAGGGAATTTAGAAACTGATAGACAATGCCTGTGTCAAAATCATCGAGGCTCAGATGGATGACCTTTTTCTTGCGGTTTGCGGCTGCCAACTGAAGCAGTAGGCGCATCGCATCTGCGTAGCTTGTAATCGTGTTTGGACGGAGTCCTTTTTGTAACCGAAGGTGGTTATCAAAGAACGACGCCAGAATCGATCCCAAAGTGCTGGAGTTCATCGGACACTCTCCTTCCGACTTCCTTCCGCAAAGTGAGCAAATCGCTGGCTCGCACATTCCAGCAGTTCTGAGGTGATGGTCAGGTAAACGGCCGTGGAAGATGGGCTCGCGTGGCCGAGAAACGTGGAAAGATCGAGCAGACGCGTCATAGGATCGACGCCCTCGCGATACCATCGGAGTAGTGTCCCTACGGCAAACGAATGACGAAGGCAGTGCAGGTGTACCGCTTCATGGACCCGAAAGAAGTGTTGAGCGGAAGAGGCGCGGCTCTCTACGGCGGACGGTTTGCTTCGGTTGGCACCCCTGCTGTCTTCCTAGCGGAGTCCGACAGCGCCGCCTCGGAGGAGGTGCTTGCCCGCAAACGGCGCCTCGGCGGTAATGCCCAGATCACGCTCGACAAGTATCCCGCATCGTCTTCGGTGTAGCCGTGTCACTGAACCGGGTACTGGACTTATCAAAGAGGGGACTGCCGAAGGCGATCGCCTCCGTTCGGCAGAGCTGCCTCGCCCCCGACGATCTCATCCCTTCGATGGAACTCGGCGACCTCTTGCGGGCGCGAGCCATCCAAGGGCTCATCTTTCCCAGCGCCGTTGGTCGGGGGAAGAACCTGATCGTCTATTTGGAGAATTGTCAGACGGGAGGTCTTGAGATTCACAATGCCGCGGAACTCATGAAGAAGATGCGGCAGATTCTCAGGAAGCCAAAATGAGGGGCCTGCCCGCCGCCGTACTGCGCGGAGAGGCAGTGACGACGGCTTGGGGTCTTCGCCTTTCGTCAGTTTTCCGTGTTCCGTTCTGTCCACGACCAGGTTTCCAGAAACGGTTGAGTACGAGTATTCGGGTAGTTCCGAATGCTTATCTCGTCGAAAAACTCCGTCAAAAACTCCGTCAAATTGCGTGCCGAAAGGACTCCAAAACCGCCTCTCGACTCCGAGTTATCCTGAAGAAAACAAACGTGCTCCGGACGCTATACCTGCCCTGTTAACCGAATGATTCTAAGTTCACCTCGGACCTCAGCATCAAGAATAGCGGCCAAAAATCTGTTGCCTTGCAAATACCCACTAGGAAGATCCAGCTTCAGATTTCATTCGTCGGCAATGCGGCGACTTGGGCGTTTTTGCCCCGTCGATCCGGTATTGAGGAATGGCACGACTTCTAAATTGAA
>DATDLS010000546.1:0-2390 GCA_036519195.1 Occallatibacter sp.
CGTGTAGCCCAATGCCACCGCAAGCATCAGATCGCGGCCGCTGCCACCCACGTAATCGGCGATGGTGAGCGCCACGCCGAAGTTGTCCGCGGTGTGAGCGGTTTCAGTTTGGGCCAGAATGTTGTCCATGAAATCGACGTAGCGCACCAGTACGGTGTGCCAGAACGCCGCGTAAATGGGGTTCGCCTGGCCACCGCCGATCAGCGCACTTGGGCCGCTACCGCCGAACTCCGCAACCTGCTCGCGACAGGCATCAACGGGACCGGCGCCCAAAGCCGAAATTGAGCAGCTGAGGGAATCGAGGATATGGATTGGTAACTGCCGGCGTGATTCGGCAGAAAGGTCATCGAACGAGGCGCGTGCGGCGTACTTTGCGATTGCTTCGACTTGAGTCATGATTTGGATTCTCCGTTTCTGGTAGATGAGTTGATTTCTTAGTGCGTTAGGGCAATGAAAATCCCCATCGTAACGAGCGAACCCATTATGCTGAGGAAGACGGAGGATGCTGCCTCATCCTGTGCGATCCCGTACCGTAAGGCAAACATGATCACAATCGGCATTGTTGGAATGGCGGTCGTCAGTACAGCTTCGCTGACAACCGGATTGCCATAGCCGATCCATCGCAAACCACCCAGAACGAGAGCGGGTTGCATGATGTTCTTCAGGAATACGAAGAGCAGGACGTTTCGGTTGACTTTGATCTTGCCGGATGCAAGCACGATTCCGCAGGCAAAAAGCGCGACGCCTCCGGATGCGTGACCAAGCAGGAAAAGAGAGTGCACGAACAACTGAGGGATGCGGAAACCGCTGAGCACGACAATGAAAGCGAGAATCGGCGCCCATACCATCGGCTCTTTAAGAGTTTCGGCGATTTTCCCGGCGAAAACCGCGGCGTTTGATCTCGGTGACGACGACGAATTCTCTTGTTCCCCCCGAGCGGGAGTGTTGTTCTGTTGGCCTCTCTCGGTCGAGTCCAATGAAAGAAGCAGAATTGTGATTGGCACGACCGTCAGGTTGATGACGAGACTGGCTGCCGCGATGGGAATTGCGCTGAGCCTTCCGAGCAGATCGCCGAGGACGGCTGGACCTACGAAAGGCACCGCCGGCGCTGAAGCCGCCAGTGCGGCTAGCCCACTGGTGCTCATTTGCATGCGAAAAATGAAACGGGAGATTAGAAATACCACACAGTAGAAGCCAATGATGGCGACGCACAGAGTGGTTATGAGCGGGACGTCCTGACCGAGTGCCGCGCGCGACGTCATAACTGTTCCTGCGAAAAGCGCCAACGGCACGGCGTATCGCAGCACCATCCGATTCAGCGTCGAAGCATCCTTTGATCCAAAATCGTGTCGCCATGCTGCCATGTAACCGAGCAAGAAAGTGACAACCATTGGAAGAAGTGCGCCCAAGATCGTGTCAAGCATTGTCGTTTCAGTCTCCTTTTCCGGCCAGAACACGATCGACCATCGCTCCGGAGTTTCCGAGATAGTTGGTCGGGTCGATCAGTCTTGCGATGGCCCCACGGTCGAGGATTTGAGCAACTTCAGGATCGTTCGACAGAAGATCGATCAGACGCCCCTTGCCCTGCGAAACCGCGATCGAAATTGCTGCGAGCCTGTCGTGCGCTTTACCGCGGCCCATCTTCGGACCCAAGGCCATCATGATGGCCTCGGTATTTACCAGGCCGTCGGTCAGTTCCAGATTCTTTTTCATATTGTCGGGATGAACGACCAGCTCACTGAGCATGTACTTAGCTTGGGCAAGAGCTCCGGCGCTTAGGCAGAAGATCTCAGGTAAAACCAGCCACTCAATCTCCCAGGTGCCCGTTGCACGCTCAAAGTCTGCGTTCATCGCGTTTAGTAGACTCGCTGTATGCTGGCGCACTACGCTGCTACACGCCGTGATGTAGGCGCAGGAAATGGGGTTGCGTTTCTGCGGCATCGTACTCGATGCTCCTCGACCGCCGCCCCCGGCCGGCTCCTGCACCTCATTCAGCTCTGTCATCATCATGACCTTGACATCGGAGGCGATCTTATCCAGCAAACCGCACAGTATTCCAAGAAAGCAGCCAACCTCTGCAATGGTGTCGCGCACGGTATGCCAAGAGATCAGTGGCTGCAGAAGCCCAAGCTTCTCCATCACACCCCGCTGGACAGGTAGGCCCTGTTCACCAAGAGAAGCAAGCGTTCCAACTGCGCCTCCGAATTCACCCATCAGGACACGTCTCTTCATCTGATCGAGGCGCTGAAGGTGACGGTCGATGCCGGCAAGCCACACTGCGGCTTTATAACCGAAGGTAAGAGGCACAGCCTGTTGCAGGTTGCTCCGCCCGATCATCGGGGTATCACGATGCTCTCTAGCCAGGTGAGACAGCGATACGGAGACCGCCT
>DATDLS010000547.1:0-16792 GCA_036519195.1 Occallatibacter sp.
CAACGCCAAGGGCTACGGATTCATCGGACGCGAAGACGGGCCAGACGTATTCGTTCATTATTCATCCATTCAGTTGGACGGGTACAAAACTCTGAAAGAGGGCGATGAGGTGGAATTCGACATCGTCCAGGGCCAGAAGGGTCCACAGGCGGATGCAGTCATCCGATTCAAGGACACAGCCCACACCGCAAGCGTAGCCTAGCAGCGCGCAAGCAATCGGGAGAGGCGCGAGACCACCGAGAGTGGCTGGTGTTGAGTGTGCCGGTACACGGCTGTTCCGGCTCATGCGGTGTTCGCACTGATCCCTATCTTTGTGTCACCGTCGCCGTCACTCTGTCCCCTTCGTGACTGAGCAGAGAGTTGAGCTTCGCTCGAACACCTGAAGTGTATTGAGCAGCAAATTGCGACCGCGATTGAGCTGGCGCTGGTTGCTGATTCGGGATTCCCACCCGGTTGTCGGGGCGCGCTCGTGGGCTCTTGCTTTTGATACTCTTCATGCCATGGACAACCCCTCGATGGCACGATTACTGGCGGAGACGGCGGATCTGCTGGAGATTGACGGCGGCGACAGCTTCCGCATCCGCAGCTATCGCCGCGCTGCAGAAGCTGCCGAACAAACCACCGTTGATTTGACCCGAGCAGCCACAGAGGTCGCCCGTCTGCTGGAGATTCCCGGCATCGGCAAAAGCATGGCCGCCAATCTCCAGGCCATTGTTGAGACCGGCACGCTGCCTCTGCGCGACCAACTGCTGGCCAAGTACGGCGCGGGACTGCTGGAGTTGCTGAAGCTTCCCAACATGGGACCGAAGACCGTTGCGTTGCTGTGGAGTGCGGCGCAAATCTCGAGCATTGATGCTCTGGCGGCGGCCATTGAAGCTGGTCAGCTGAACGGGTTGCCGCGCATGGGCGCCAAGCAGATTGAGAAGCTGCGCAAGGGGATTGACGACTATCGGCGCAGCGCGGGGCGCTACCGGATTGACGTGGCCGACGAGGCGGCGCAACGCATCTGCTCGTATTTGCTGGCCTTTGACGGCATCGAGCGTGTGACGCCGGCGGGCTCATTGCGGCGCGGCCGTGAGACCGCTGGCGATCTGGACTTGCTGGTGACCGGACCGGCGTGCGCGCCGGAACACACCGCGGCGGCGGTTGATTATGTGGCGGCCTATCCGGGTATTCACGACATCATCGCCAAGGGCGAAAACAAGGTCAGCTTTCATTTATCGAGCGGATTGCAGGTCGATGTGCGGCTGCTGCCCACGGCCAGCTACGGCGCCGCGCTGCAATACTTCACCGGGTCAAAGGCGCACAACGTGGTGCTGCGGCAGCGGGCGCTCAAGATGGGCTACACGCTGAGCGAGTGGGCACTGGCGCGGCTGGATGACAACTCCACGGTGGCCTCGGCCAGCGAAGAAGAGATTTACTCGGCGCTGGGCATGGACTGCATGCCCGCCGAATTGCGCGAGAACCTGGGCGAGATTGAAATTGCTGCGCAACACCGCTTGCCAGAGCTGATTCGCGCTACGCACATCCGCGGCGACCTGCATATGCACACCAGCGCCACCGACGGGCACAACTCCATTCGCGAAATGGCGGAGGCCGCGCTCGGAGTGGGGTACAGCTACATTGCCATTACCGATCACTCCAAGAACCTGGCCATGACCAATGGGCTCGACGATCGGCGGGCGCTCGAGCATGTCGAGCGTATCCGTGCCGTTGACCGCGCAATGGAAGGTCGCATGCGCGTCTTCGCGGGGATCGAAGTAGACATTCTGGCCGATGGCGCGCTCGATCTGGAGGACGAGACGCTGGCGCAGATGGAGATTGTCGTCGCCAGCATTCACACCCGGTTTGAACAGGGCCGCGAAGAGATGACTGCGCGGGTCCTTCGCGCCATTGAGAATCCGTATGTGCGGATTCTTGGTCATCCGACGGGACGATTGCTGCTGCGACGCGAGCCCTTCGCGCTGGACCTTGGATTGGTTCTGCGGCGCGCCCAAGAGCTGGGCGTGGCCGTGGAACATAACGCGGCGCCGGAACGGCTGGATTTGAACGATCGCGATTTGCGGCTGGCCAAGGAGCTGGGCGCAAAAATCGTGATCAACTCCGACTCGCACGATGCGCGGAATTTGGGAAAGATGGAGTATGGATTGCGGCAGTTGCGACGCGCCTGGCTGGGACCGCAGGATGTGCTGAATACTCTCGGATGGGAACAATTGCTGGCAGCGCTGCGACCCAGGCCGTGAACCCAGAACAGAGCTCCAGGACAAATTGTCTGCGGGTGGCTCGGTCAGAAATTGGCCAAATCGCACCAGTAGTCACCCCTTCCCTGCACGAAAGAATCGGAATCCGGCTGACCGCAGGTGCAAAATCTATGTTCGGCCGAGCCCCGGCGGGCATAAGATAGAGCGCGATGAGCCTTCTACGGCAGGATTCGACAAAACTTGACGACGCCGCTCTTGGCGAGGAACTGACCAAAGGCTCCAGCCACGTTGTCTGGGCAGGGCTGGCGGCGGCTGTGGCGGTTTCCGCGGCCATTGCCTTGTACTTTGTCTGGGGACAAAAGCCGCCTGCGGCCAGCGGGGAAATCGAGCAGATCTGGGTGCATCCGCAGCACTCGGAGAGTTCAGGCTTTGACGCCAACGGCGCCCCCATGGCCAAGGAGAGCTTCGATCAGGTGTATGTGTTCGCGATGGTGAAGCTGCGTAACCTGAGCGACAAGCCGCTGTTTCTGCACAGCATTACGACCAACGCCACCATGGGAGACGGCATTCATTCGAGCTACGCGGCCACGGCCACCGATTACGACCGCGTGTTTCTGGCCTACCCGCAGATGCCCGTGCCGCACGGCAAGGCGCTCTCGCCGCAGACCACCATCGAGCCCGGACAGACTGCGGAGGGAACCATGGTTTCAGCTTTTCGCATGACCAAGCAAGAGTGGGACGCGCGCAAGGGGCTGGACTTTACCTTCGCCATTCAGTACCAGCCCAATCTGAAGCTCGCGCCCCATTCCGCGGTTATTGACCGGTAGCCGCAGGCACCGGTGCGCCCTTGGGTGTTGAGAGGTAGCCGGTGACGGTGTTCTTGGCGCTCACCGCATTGACCACAATTTCCATCAGCGCGGGATCCTTGCCTGCATAGAACTGAAGCGGCTCATTCAGGTTGCGGTCCTTCTTTTCGTATTGCTTGTCGTCGGCGTAGACCACCAGAGTATAGCGGCTCTTTTTGGCATCTGCCTTCTTCAGTTCCAGGCTCACCGTGCCTACGGGTTTCTTTTGGCCCTTCACCAGGGTGAACTCGTAGTAGTTGCGGTCGCCTTTGTGCTTGAGGATTTCCAGCTCTTCCGCATTGCGCGCGATCAGACTGCTGTGGCCGTTCAGATCGCCGCGCATGGAAGTCAGCTGGCTTTCGGCGTTGGCCAGGTCGGTTTGCGTCTTGGCCACATCGGTCTTCACCCCGCCTACGTCCGTCTTCACGTCAGTAACGGCGCTGGAAACAGCGGTGACCTGCTGCGCGGTCTCCTTCTGTTCGCTCGCCAGGCGGGCGGACGCGGCTTCTTCCCGGGCCTCGCGCACCTGCAGTTCCTGGGCGCGGACGTCGAGTTGCTTCTGGGTCAGGCCCAGGGAGGTCTTGAGCTCGTCGGTGGCCACGTTCAGCCGCTCATCGGTTTCGCGCAGTTGGGCATCGAGCTTCACGTTCTGCGCCTTGGCGTCGGCCAGTTCCTGCTGCTGGGTGCTCATCTTGCCGCTGAGCATATAGCTCCAAATAAGCCCGCCTATGCCCAGCAGCAAGGCGAGGGCAATGGCCGCCAGCAAGGCGCCGGAGTAGGTTCTGGGGGGCTCTTCGGCGTACGTTTGGGGGGTCAATTCTGCTTCATCACTCATGGGTATCCCTTTCTTTTCCGTGGCTTACCGTGTCCGGCAATTGATCGTACAAGTTTCGTGGCGCGGCACATCTCCGGCATTGCGCGACAGCCGTTGCGAGACTGGCTTGCTTCCAGTTAGACGATGTCCGCGAGAAATCTTCCTATCCCGAGCCGCTTCGTCGCGGAGGCTCGTCCTCTCCGCCCTCCCTTCAGGGCTATCGCTATGCGCACCGCGAAGGGCCCCAACAGAATACCGAAGGAAGCCAGAGCGTGGAGAAAAAACGAAGCCGAATGCGCCGAACCCCGTCCCGCCCCCGATCGAATCTGCTCAACCGGCAGCATGCAACCGGGAGCACGCAAACCGGGAGCACGCAACCGGGAGCACGCAAACGGGCTGCTCAGCCGCGGCACGCTCCATCGCATCTCCGCACTCGACCATCGGAGCCACGGGGCGGATCTCAAAATGGATTCGGGAAGGGGACAAATCTGGAATCGTTCGGCCCGGACGGTGGGGAAAATCTACGCATTTGCCGGCCCTGTCCCACCTACCGTGACAAGCGTCCAACGGCTGCGTTATAAACATCTTTACTGCAATTGGGGCGCGGGGCTATTTTTGAGCCATTTTATCCGCGCTCTGCACCAAACGCTTCACCATCATCATCGTAAGAAGAGGGGAGTTTCAAGGCTATGTCAACTGCTGTTGCTGGGAAGGGTCTGGAAGGAATTGTTGCGGCGAACTCCGGGATCTGCTGGATCGACGGGGACGCCGGCGTGCTCTCCTATCGTGGCATTGACATCCATGAACTGGCGGAGAATTCAACCTTTGAGGAGACAACGTACCTGCTGTGGAACGGCACGCTGCCCCGCCGGCAGGCGCTCGGCGAGTTTTCTCGGCAATTGGCAAAGGCGCGGGTGCTGGACCAGCGCATTGTGGATTTGCTGCGCAGCTTTCCGACATCCGCCACGCCGATGGAAGTGCTGCGCACGGCGGTTTCCGCGCTGAGCTTTTACGACGCCGACGAGAAAGACAACAGCCACGACGCCAACGTGCGCAAGGCCTACAACCTGACCGCGCAGATCGCCATGATCGTGGCCATTTACGACCGCATCCGCAAGGGACTGGAGGTTGTTCAGCCGGACCTGTCTCTGTCCCATGCAGGCAATTTTCTCTGGATGCTGAACGGAGTGAAGCCGTCGGAGACGGCGACGCGCACGCTGGATGTTGCGCTGGTGCTGCATGCCGACCACGAGCTGAACGCCTCTACATTTGCCGCACGGGTGATTGCGGCTACGCTGAGCGATATTCACTCGGCTGTAACCGGGGCCATTGGCGCGTTGAAGGGTCCGCTGCATGGCGGCGCCAACGAGGCGGTGATGCGGCTGCTCTACAGCATCGACAAGGCCGGCGCGGACCCGGTGGAATACGTCAGGGACCTGCTGGCCGCGCGGCAGAAGATTTCCGGTTTCGGCCATCGCGTGTACAAGACCGAAGACCCGCGCGCGACCCACCTGCGCCGCATGAGCGAGCGGCTGGGCAAGGACGCCGGGCAGCCGAAGTGGTATGAGATGTCGCGGGCCATTGAGCTCTACATCAACGCGGAAAAGAAGCTCAACGCGAATGTGGACTTCTACTCTGCATCCACCTATGCCACGCTGGGCATCGACATCGATCTCTATACGCCGATTTTCGCGATCAGCCGCATCTCCGGCTGGGCTGCGCACGTGATCGAGCAGTTGGACGACAACCGGCTGATCAGGCCGCGCGCGGAGTACATCGGGCCGGAGTATCCTTCGCCCTACATTGCAATCGAAGAGCGCGGATAGGCACCGAGTTGCTGCGACGGCCCGGAGCCCCGTTGAGCCAGGAGTTTGATTCCGCGTTCCATGCTCGAACATCGGAGCCAATGGAAGGTCGGCGAGGGCGGCGAATCAGATTTCTAGGCAACGCTGGAGCCAGGGGTTTCGCCGAAAAAGTTTGCTGAGGTGATTGCGGCCATTGGAAACCGTGACCGGCCCCCGGATAGGCGCAAGCTTGCCCGCAAAGTGGGCGAGGCGGCCAACTGGCAACAGCTGGAAGCAGTGTCCGATGCCGTGCTTGGGCCTTCCGGTTTCTCGGAGTTCGCTCGCTTCCACAGGGGGCAGTTGCTGACCAAGGCGCCGGGTGCGGCAACGGCAGACATTGTGCGGATCGCACTTGCTCATCCGACGGGGATGAAGCAGAGGGTGGAACTGGCACCCGATGCTGCTTCCTACGCCGGGGGGCCCGGCGGTCATCGGGGAGGGCGACGACGTGGCGCATCTTTCCTGCTCCAGAATGGCCAGTTCATTGGCGTCATGTGTTAATCTGGCGGCTCTTGAGGTCGCGCGGAGTCTGGACTACGAAGGCTAGGGCCCTGCTGACGGCGGCTGCCGCTTCGGCATTCTTTTTCTGATTCCTCGAGTTGAGGATTTTATCCGGCTCACCCCCAGCCGCAAAAAACAGATGCGCAGCGCCCAGATGGCTCCCAGGTGGGCAGCCCTTCTGACTAACCCGTTGCGAGCGTCTTATTCCAAGCGGCTTTGAGCATACTCGTTTCATTTCTATTTTTAGTTTTTATCTCTTGCTTCAAACCTAGTTCCCTTCTCTCCCTTACCCAGGACTCGATGACTCCAACCTTTGAAAGGGGCACACCCATGATCCTTGGCCTCAGCACTGCTGCGTTCACCCAACTTCATGTCCTCATCAGCCTGATAGGCATTGCTGCCGGACTGCTTGCGCTGTTTGGCTTGCTGGCCGGCAAACTCTATCGCCTGATGAGCAGTCTGTTTCTTATCACCACTGTTCTCACCAGCGTCACCGGATTCCTGTTCCCCTTCCATGGAATGACGCCGGGAATCATTCTCGGCATTTTGTCGATGATTGTGCTGCTGCTGGCCATCTGGGCGCTCTACATTGGCAAGCTGGAAGGCGCATGGCGCGGAACCTACGTCGTCACGTCGAGCTTGGCGCTGTGGTTCAATTTTTTCGTGCTGATCGCGCAGTCATTCGCCAAGATTCCGGCGCTCAGGGCGATTGCGCCCTCGCAGGCTTCGCCGGCATTTGGAATCACGCAGGCCGTGGTGCTGATTGTGTTTCTCTGGCTGACGGTGCGCGCCTTCAAGAGATTCCACAGTGCGGCTTGAACCGTGCCTCAGCCGAGGGCTGGAGTTTCCCGCCTTTTCGCCGGTACAAAGGCGATGCGATGGGAGGCTTGGCCCTTCCACGTGCGACAGTCGGCCGGACCGCTCCGGTCAGCCCTGGCGCGCCTTCCAGAGCAGGTAAAGACCCCACGCGGAAAGCGTGCTGTTGTCGCGTATGGTTCCGTTGAGCATCATTTCTTCAAACTCCTCAACGGACACGCAGCGCACCACTAGGTCATGCTCTTCCGGGTCGGGGTCTTTTTCGGTTTCGGTGAGGCCGGTGGCGAGGAATACGTGGTGCTTCTGGCGGGTGAATCCATAAGCGATCCACAGCCAGCCGAGGTAGGTCATCCGGGCAGCGTCTAGGCCGGTCTCTTCGCGCAGTTCGCCGCGGGCCAGCTCTTCCGGATTGTCGACCTGCATCTCCCAGCCGCCCTGGGGCAATTCCAGGGCGCGTTCTTCAATGGTGTACCGGTATTGCTCCACCAGCCACACGCGCCCCTCATCGACGGGCAGAATGATGGCTGCGTCTTCCTTGTCGACAACACCGTAGACACCCCTCTTGCCGTTGGAGCGAAGGATCTGGTCTTCGCGCACCTTCATCCACGGGTTCCGGTACACTTCGCGACTGGATAGCGTGGTGATGGTGCGGCCAGCGGGGCCATCGACGGGGTTCATCATAACCTCGGTCTCCTTCGAATCGTTCGGTTGCTCAATCTCTCCTGGATTCAAAGGGCGCGACCGAAGACGCGCCTTTTCAATCCAGACGCGGTCAGACCGAGAGCGTGAAGGCATGCAATCAGCCTACAACCGAATCGATCACCGGGAAAGCCCCGTCATTCAGCGCGGGTGCGAAACTTGCGCAGCCGACCGAGGAGCGAAGCGGGGCCGCTGACGTTGAGCCGGACAAGATTGCCTTCGTAGGTACGGCTGTGCACCACCATCCCCGCCTCGACGGCCGCCAGCACGCCGCCCTCCTGCTGCGGAACACGCAGCTCCGCGTCGATCACCGGATCCGAATGCAAGGAGGCGTCAATGGCAGCAAGCAGCGCGTCCATGCCGTCTCCGGTTTGCGCCGAGACGGCGACTTCGCTCGCCTCGCCGTGATGGTCTCTGCGAGACCGCGCCAGCAACCCGCTGCGCTCGCCTTCGGCGAGCAGGTCGATTTTGTTCAGCACCTCAATGCGCGGCGTGGCCAGCGAATCGAGTTCGCCCAGCACCTTCTCAACCTGCGCCTTCTGCTCTTCGCCGTAGCTGGATGCTGCGTCGCGGATATGCAGCAGCACCTCCGCCTGGCCCACCTCTTCCAGCGTGGCGCGGAAGCTGGTCACCAGCGTGTGCGGCAGATTGCGGATGAAGCCCACCGTGTCTGACAGCAGCACCTTGCGGCGGCTTGGCAGCTCGATGGCGCGCAGCTTGGGGTCGAGCGTGGCGAACATGCGCGACGACTCTAAAACATGGGCGCCGGTGAGGCGATTGAAGAGGGTACTTTTTCCGGCGTTGGTGTAGCCGACCAGGGCCACAGTGGGCACGGGAACCGCCTCCCGCCGCTGCCGCTGCTGCTTGCGCACGCGGCGCACGGAATCGAGCTCGCCTTTCAGGTGGTCAATGCGTGCCTGGATGCGACGGCGATCGGTTTCCAGCTTGGTTTCGCCGGGGCCGCGGGTGCCGATGCCGCCGCCCAGCTGCGACATGGCTTTGCCCCTGCCGGTGAGGCGCGGCAGCATGTATTCGAGCTGCGCCAGTTCGACCTGCAGCTGGCCTTCGCGGGTGCGGGCGTGGCGGGCAAAAATGTCGAGGATAAGCTGGGTTCGGTCCAGCACGCGGCATGGCAGGGCCGCTTCAAGATTGCGCAGTTGAGTGGGCGAGAGGTCGTGATCGAAGAGGACCAGATCGGCTTCCGTGGAGGCCGCAATACCGGCGATCTCTTCCACCTTGCCGGCGCCGATCAGCGTGGCCGGATCAAAGCGGGCACGACGCTGCATCAGTTCCGCAACTACGATACCGCCGGCGCTTGAAACCAGTTCGCGAAATTCGGCGAGTGACTCGTCGGCGTCGAGAGCAGTAAGAGCGAACGAGGACGATGGCCCAGCGAGGTCAGGACTGGTGTTGGGAGAAGCATCTTCCGATTCGGCTGTAAGTGCACGCAGGGCTCCTGAACGCGCGCTCGCCTTGCCGCCTCGGCCGGCGGACGGGCTGGGGATGCCGGCCACGCGATCCAGCCGTTGCTGGCCGTATCGCGAAAGGTCAACACCCACCAGGACCGCACGCTCCTGAACTGCTCGGGCTTGAAACGCTCGCCTGGGCCGGTCTTCCTGAAGACGGATATCGGCCCCCAGGGCCTTGGCCGTCTCACGCAAGCCGGGCGTCCTGTTTTCTTCCACTGCCAATCAAGACCGATCCCCCGCGAACTATCGCTGCTCCGCAGTTACAGGCGATGGAGTTGCCACCGCCGTTGGACCAATTCCCGACTGCAGGGCTACCGGTCGATGCTCGGTGTGCATCACACTCCGGTTGCTGACGACCGTCGATATGGCGTGCTTGAAGATCAACTGCTCCTGGCTGTTGTTTTCCAGAAGCACAGAATATTTGTCAAAAGACCTGATCTTCCCGGTGAGCTTGACTCCGCTAACCAGGTAAATCGTTATAGGCGTCTTGTCTTTGCGGACCGTGTTCAGGAATGTGTCCTGAATATTTTGTGCCGGCTTGTTTTCCATGTGCCGATCTCCTACTCTCTCTTTGCAAATGTTGAGTTGCAATTTTTGGTTTAAAAATACAAACGGACGGGCACGGCTACCGAAGCCCGATTGCCGCCAACTCCCGCAATGGCTCAACAATAGAACGATTGTTCAACCTTTTCAACTCCCGGCCCAATTCGCATGAGTCATTCGCAGGGGAAACAGCTTTTGCGCATGCCCGGAGAACCACCAGATTGGCTGTTTCCCCTACCGTAACCGCAAGCCAAATTCCCCTTTTCCCAGACGATTGCCCATCCCTTTTAGAAGGGCAAACAGCTCTTGGGGTTGGATGCTTCCCTTTCGTCCGCGCCGGGCTCGGTTCCTAGGCTCGGTTCCGGCTTAGTAGGCGGGACCCATACCTGCCTTGGTCCCTCGCCCTGGCTGCTACCATACTTGAGTGCAAGACGCGGCACCCACCTCTTCCGCTCCGCCTTCACAGGCTCAGCCTGTTCCCATGCTGGACTTAGAGCGCCAATACCAGCCGCTGCACCAGGAACTGCTGGCGGCACTGGAGCATGTGCTTCTGACGCAACAGTTTATCCTCGGCGAGCCGGTGGCTGAACTGGAGCGCGCCGCGGCAGGCCAGTTGAGCGTGGCGCATGCGATAGGCTGCGCGTCGGGTACCGACGCCCTGTGGTTGGCACTGGCCGGGGCCGGGATTGGGCCAGGCGATCGAGTGGTGACCACGCCATTCAGCTTCTTTGCCTCCGTCAGTTCGATTCTGCGCGCCGGCGCCACGCCGGTGCTGGTCGACATCGATGCGGCGACCTTCAACCTGGATCCGGCCGCCGTCGAGAGGGTGCTCGAAGCGCCTCACCCGGTTCCGATTGACGCGGTTTTGCCGGTGCATCTTTATGGACAGTGCGCCGACTGGACCGCGTTCGAGCGCCTGAAAAAAAAATTTACGCTCACGCTCATTGAAGATGCTGCGCAGGCCTGGGGCGCGGAGTGGCAAGGCACCAAGGCCGGTGCGCTGGGCGATGCGGCCGCATTCAGTTTTTATCCCACCAAGAACCTGAGCGCTGCAGGCGACGCGGGTATGGTGACCACCGGACAGGAAGATCTCGCCGAGCGGGTGCGCATGCTGCGCCAGCATGGCATGCGACGAAGGTATCACCACGACGAAGTGGGCTGGAACGCGCGCATGGATGGCTTCCAGGGAGCGGTGCTCTCGGTCAAGCTCAAATACATTGAAGCCTGGAACGAGGCGAGGCGCACCGTGGCCAGGCGCTATCACGTTCTTTTTCGCGCGGCCGGGCTGGCTGAATCCGGTCCTTATCCGCTCAACGGCGTGGTGCTGCCCGAAGAGATTCCCGGCACCCGGCACGCGTGGCATCAATATGTGATCCGGACGAACCGACGGGACCAGTTGCGCGAGTTTCTCACCGCGCGCAAGATCGGCTCGGAGGTCTATTACCCCGTGCCCTTGCACCTGCAGGAGGCACTCAAGCCGCTCGGCTACACCGAAGGCAGCTTCCCAGAGGCCGAACGCGCCGCTCGCGAAGTTCTCGCCCTGCCCATCTTCCCGGAGATACGCGAAGACGAGCAGCAGACCGTCGTCCATGCGATTGGCGAGTTTCTTGGTTGACCTGACGAGAGTGGTCTGTTGCCAGCTAAGAACGGAGAATCCGCAGAGACTCCATACCGCGGGGACATGGCTAGGCAAGCAGCTAGGACAGCAGATGCGCGCGGATTTCTCCGGACGGGTCGTGGAAGTAGACCGAGAGCATGGTGTCTTCGATGTGAAATAGATCGATCTGGCCGCTCAATTGGTCGAGGTACGTCGTCAGCTCAGGGTACGTCGGGTTGTGATAGTCATGCCACAGCACACAGGAAGGCCGCGTACGGGAGGCCATCATCAGCGCGTTTCGTGTATCTGAACTGGCGGTATTCACGTCGTGACCGCCGTCGATGAAGGTCAGGTCGATTGATTCCTTCCAGGGGGAGAAGTCGAACTGGAGGGAGTTGGCGGTCAATGTCTGGATCTTGCCGGCGACCGGCGTGGCGTGAAAGTCGAGTCTCTCGGATGCGGCAAGATGCTCTTCGGTAAGCGGGGCGTCATCGGGTAGCTGGGATAGTCCACTGGCTGCTCGCGCATCAAGATCCAGCGTAAAGATTTTGCCGTCTTGGGGAATATTGAGCGCCAGGTTCAATGTGGTGGCACCGAGGAAAGTGCCAATTTCGAAAACCCGACGGGCGGCAACGATGCGAGCGGCCGTAATGAGGACGAAGGTCTCAAGCAGCATCAGGCTGCCTGCGGCGCGACGCGCCGGGATCGTGACATGCCCCGTCCGATCGGAGTCGGATGGATCGAAAAGCGTGAAGAGTTTGTAAGGGCGGATGGAGTGCATAACCCGGGATGGTTCGATTTGGATTGACATCTATCTTATGGTATCCGGAAAAAACGCCAATTGCGATGAAACCGGTAATGACTCACTGAAATCTAAGTTCATAGAGCGGGAGGTCCCCGATGCGGCAGCGAGGAGATGAAGGCGCTTCCGGGGATTGAGAGTATCACCAAAATCGCAAGCTGAACGGGCCTCCCCGATTGTACTTGGGTCTCAGAGGGCGATGAATGCAGTTGCCAAGCTTGCCAAAGAGAACAGAAGGAGTGACCTTTTGGCCAACAAATTGATATGCGCTGGCCCTGATGCATACCCTCGATCCTATACAAGGCTCTTGAGTAAAGGCCAAATACAAAGCAACAGATGCCTCGATGTGCTCCGTCATGACCATCGGCGACCAGCCAGCACCGACGCGCTTGGCACAGGTTTGGGCGACTCCGCCACACCGCCCTTCCCCGGTTCCCCGCCAGTCGAGGCAGCGAAGAAACGGGAAAGAGAGGATTGGCGACCACCTAACTCAAACCCCAAACAGTGAGCCGCGGCTTGTCGCGAAAAAATGAATCGGCCAGTTTGCCAATTATGACGTCTCATTAGACATGATCGACTCCCGGAAGTTGATATCGAGGCCGATCAGGAGCGTAAAATTGAGTGCGGGGGAGTACTTGAATCGCAGTCCGGTCAGCAGCACGCGAAGCCAGAGCGCATTTGCATACATGGCCCGAGTTTCGGATGGGTTCAGTCTCTTGCTACTGATCACGGCAGCGATCGAATTAGTCACCGTTCCCTTAACGCAGTATGTCTGGACCTGGCATCAGTTTCTGCGCGATGGCGAGGATTTGGATTCCAGCCTGCTGGTCTTCGTGGTATTTACATGCTTGCCGCTTCTGTTCGCCGAACAGAGCGGCCGCCGTTTGAATCAGTTACTCACGATTCGGCGGCTATTTTGGTTCATTTCCCACGTTCGCGAATTGGCGGGAACGATTTGGGATCGAAAGTCGTCGATCCCTGTGATAGAGCTACTTAGAAATCGCGCCTTCTCTTTGGACTGCCCTCCTTTTTTCAGGTCTGAAATTCAGGTCTTTCCGGCTGCACATATGGGTCGGACCGGCATGGCGATCCTCGGTTTTCTGTCGAAAGAAGCAACCACATTGCACTACTTTTTTGAGGGAGCATGAACAAATCTGATCTCCTCCACGCGTGGACCAGGATCCTTTCCGGTCGCGCACCTTCACTTTCCATCGAGATCACGAAAGAATGTCCTTTGAGGTGCCCCGGATGCTATGCCTTCGATGCTGCCCATCTCGGTTCCTCAACCCAGTTGCGTCAGCTCTCCGATTTCAAGGGCGATGAACTGGTCTCGAAGGTTCTTGAATATGTCGATGAGCAAAAACCGGTTCACGTATCGCTTGTTGGCGGTGACCCGTTGGTCAGGTACCGCGAACTCGCAATGCTCTTGCCGCAGTTGGAGAGTCGCGGAATTCACACGCAGGTGGTCACGAGCGCTTTCCGGGTGATCCCCAGTGAATGGATGCAATATAAGAAGCTGACTGTTGCGGTATCGATCGACGGTCTGCAGCCCGAGCATGATGCACGGCGTAAACCGGCCACCTACGAGCGCATCCTGCAGAACATCAAGGGCGCACGCATCACCATTCATTGCACCATCACGTCGCAGATTGCCGGGCGCTCCGGCTACCTCGACGAGTTCCTGAATTTCTGGAGCCAGAGACCGGAGGTCGCCAAGGTCTGGTTCAGCATCTTTACTCCCCAGCGCGGCGCCACAGACGAAGAGAAACTGACGCCCCTCCAACGCGCTTCGGTCATCGCTGAACTAAGGCGGCTGCGCGTCAAGTATCCGCTTCTGGAAATGCCTGAAGTGCTCATTCGGGAGCTAGAGTCTCCGCCCGCAACTCCCGAGGAGTGCATCTTTGCCCGGACCACGCGAACCATTTCTGCAGATCTGGCCACGCACATCTCGCCTTGCCAATTCGGCGGGGATCCGGATTGCTCGCAGTGCGGCTGCATCGCTTCGATGGCATTGGCCGCGGTCGGACACCATCACGTTTTGGGGCCGCTCACGGCGGGACACCTTTTCACGGCCTCAGACCGTGTGGGTAAAGTCTGGAGAAGCCTGCAAAGAACTCTCTCCCCCAAACCTGCGGCGCAACTAAGACCGTCACCATTCAACATCATTGATCCTTAGTTGCCCACGTTCCGAAGAGGAACGGAAATTCTTCAACCTCGTCATCCGGCCCCCAGGAGTTGAATCATGTTTCTGATGGCGATATCTGTTTTGTCGGGATGGCGTTGGTGCTGAGAGAGGCTGTTGGCCAGGGGCCCAGAGAGTTGCTTGTGAAATAGGACGAAGACCAGAGCGGCCTTTACGTCCCTTCTGGTGAGGCGACAAGCGTAACGTTTGTCGTCCCGTTCAAGCAGCCCGTGGGCCTTCATTTTTTGCGCAGTTCGTAGCAGAGTTGGCTGAGGCCCAGTTGCTGCCTGGATCGGCCGAACGCGCCCGCGTCAGCCTTGTGGATTCAACCGCAACCTGGCGGTTTGCCGCCAAAGTCCGGCCTAGAATCTGGATGCTCATTTCACGAGCCGCGTCTGCCCACAGCTGCGGACAAGACCGCCGGAAACGCCTGTAAGGAGAGTTCAGGACTCTCAGTAAGCCCACCATGGAGCGGCCGGCGCACCAGACGGCATGCTCTGCCCATCGATCGAGCTATAGACATTGACCCCATAGAAGAACGGTAGTCCCCAATCGAAGCCGAAACCCGTCGGGTTCAGACCTGCGAGTCCGCTTAAGGCGGCGTCGGATGCCGTAGTAGGTGCAGTGAAGAGGGTTTCGGCGTTCGCCACGCTGAAGCTGCTCGATTTCGATTTTCCATTGCCACCGGAGTTGGTAGCAGAGAGGCTCACGGTCGAGGCTGGACAGTAGAAAGACGAAAGGTCGCCGGCCGGCGTGTTGCTCGGGCACACGGTGAGGTTGGTTGCGTTGGGAAAGTAGAGGCCGTTCGAGCCGCTGTCGATGAAGCTGCCGGGGCCGGCGCAGCTGGTGGCGTTGGTGATGCCGTAGGTGTTGTTGTCGAATTCGGTGGTGAAGTCGTCGCAGGTGAGCGTGAAGATCGTCGCGGTGCTGGGAAGCTGATTATTGGATTCAGTACCGATGCCGAAGACGAGAGATCCGGTGGTCGTGGCGGCGCTGCCCGAGACGGATGGCAACTCGACGATGACGCCGTTGTTATCCGTGGGAAACAGGACAACGGGGTTGGTGACCTGATTGGCCGTGGCGATGAAGGCCGGGCTGCAGGAGCTGCCGGAGCAGGTGTAGTAGGCAGGAGTTGGCGGACTCGACAGACCGGAGCTTGGACTGCAAATACTGCCGCAGTCGTTCGGTTGGGAGCCCACGCCGAGAATGCCGTTAGCTCCAAGGCTCGCCTGGGAGTTCTCGTTTAATGTGCTCCCATTGGAGCAGGAAGCCGGGATACCGGTGGCGCTGCTGCTGATCACCTGAAGCGGCTGATTGCTCGCCGTTTCTCCGCCCAGGGTCACATCGGCCTTCTGCACCGTTCCCCACAGAAAGGAGTCGTCGACAAAGTTTACGCAGTCAAAGGCGGCTGAGCCATTCGAAGCGTCGACGGTAGGAAGGCCAAGGGAGGAGACTGCAGATTCCAAAACGCGAAGACCGACCGAGCCGGTGTCCACCAAAAGATTGTCGACCGTGACGCAGTTCGTGGTGCTGCCCGGGACGCAGATGGTTGCACTGGCAAATGCACCATTGACATAGATGGCACCGTCGAGCTGGCTTGCAGTGGGACCGCCATTGACGGAGATGGATAGAACATTGGAGCCGCTCGATGAGCCGGAGCTACCGGTAGAGGTACCGGTAGTCGAGGTGGAAACACTGGAGCCGCCGCAGCCGGAGACGAGTAACAGCATTGCCAGCAAAATCGGGGGGAAAATACTGCGCACACATGACTCCTGGCAATTCATTACTGAATCTTATCGGGGTTAAAGCCCTGAGGCAGCAAGGAAGGAATGTATGCTCGGCCAAAATAATCGCGCATGTGTCCACCAGTCTGCACGACTAACCCTGATTGCTTGATGTTGAGAGGGCGGTGCCCGTATCCCTTCTGCTGAGACTGCAGGGCGGCCGAGTACTGATCGAAGTAGGCGCCCATGATCTGTTGCATATCCGGGACGAACTGACCGTGCCAGGCTACGGCGAAAACTGTTCCTGTCGAGGAGACGTATTCGTCCACGACAGTCCCCTCAGGCGCCTGAATCTGATGGACATTGAAGTTATCACTTGGGCTCACCGTGATACTGGCATTCATGTGCGCGCGGTCAGCACCGACGGAATCGAGGTTGCCGCCCAAGGAAGCCAGAGCAGGAAGATTGAGTGCTACAAGGCACACAAAGCCAGCCAGCAAGCGAAGACAAGTCCGACGCGGATGAGCAGTCAATTTCATAACGTATCGAGCGAGCTGCACGTACAGACCGCTCTCATTCAACTCACGCTTCCCATTTTGCCGTTTACTACGAACAAAACGGATTGCAATGTTCGCCGCCGCCCGGTTGCCCGGGCGAAATGAAAACGGCCCGAATGCACAACGGGTACCTCAATTTAGATTAGACGCAGCAAATCTGAATTCGTTACGACCAGGGGATGCCCTCCAGGGTGATCT
>DATDLS010000548.1:0-17844 GCA_036519195.1 Occallatibacter sp.
AGGCTCAAAAGGTCGGGAATGTTCTGGACCGTACGCGGAGCGAATGCCATCATCGCTCTCCGCTGCGCTCAGATCAGCGGAAAATTCGAAGACTATTGGGAGGCTCGCCGGGCGTGAGCCTCACTTTAAAGTCGCGCACCCAAGTTTACTGCTTTTCCGCGACAGCTAAAGCTAACGTTCACCACTTTCACATCGAAACCGACGCCTAGCTTTTGCGTTTCGCCTATTTGTCTGTCTTTTCTCTATCTGCTCACGAAGTCTGACTCACACAAATTCGCGGCGGGGTCCGAGGTTGATTGGACACCACATGAAATCCGAAAGCTCTTCGCTATCCAGCCATCCGCGCATATATCAGAATATATACAATCTACACACAGTTTATATATATTAGAAGTGGCGCCGGTCATGGTGAATTGACTGCTTTTCTATTGCTTGGCGCATCTGTGTCAAATGAGAGGGGGAGTACTTATGACCTCGGCCGTCAAAGCACGCACAAACAGGAAAAGCAGGGAAATGGAAACATCGATGCCAATTGCTGCTGCCCGTAAGGGCAGACTTGTCCGTTCCGGCAAGAAAGAACGTATCCTCGTTGAATTTTCAGAAAGTTTGCTTAAGCGAACCGATGAGGCGGCGAGCCGAATGGAGAAGAATCGAAGCGACCTGATTCGAACTGCCGTCGAGAAACTGCTAGAAATGGAAGAAAAGCAGAGATTTGAGCAAGAGCTTGCTTCCGCCTATGCGGCAAATGCCAAGTTAAGCCTCCAACTCGCGGAGGAGTTTGCTGTCGTCGATCGTGAGGGGATTTGATGATGACTAAGCCGTTCAGGGGAGTGGTCATAGAAGTCTCCCTCGATCCTGTTATAGTGCATGAGCAAGGTCGGTCGCGGCCTTGCCTGGTGATCCAAAACGATGTGGGCAACAGATTCTCCTCTACGACAATCGTCGCCCCTCTGACAGATGCTTCACATATCAAAAAACCAAGCCCGATCTATGTGCTGGTCAAGAAAGGAGATGGTGGTACGACAAAGGACAGCTATGTCCTTTGCGACCAGATCCGAACGGTAGATCAGCGACGATTTCGAAACGTGTATGGAACCCTCTCGCCTGAGTCCATGGCCAAGGTTGACAAAGCTCTGCAGATCAGCCTGGGTCTGGCCGCAATCTGAATAACCAGAGCTGCTTGAAAATGGACGTCGCGTGGCCTCCAACACGTCCCCTCGTTGTGCCAGATAATACATTAAGTTTTGGTTGCGGGGGCTGGATTTGAACCAGCGACCTTTGGGTTAAGAGCAAAACTGCCGCGAGGATCGTAAACCCCTGGGAACCAGTCAGCGGACGCGGGCGGATCGACGGCAACGATACCGTAAGATGAAGAGAATGAGGACGACAGGGAGCCGGCCTGAGGACCGCTGTCGAAAGGTCCTGCATCGGCAAAGAATTCCATATCATGAACGAAAAACCAGACCGCTACTACCTGACGACGCCGATCTACTACGTGAATGCGCGGCCCCACCTGGGGCACGCTTACTCGACCATTGTGTGCGACGCCATTGCGCGGCGCAAGCGAGCGCTGGGCGTCGACACCTGGTTCCTGACCGGCACCGATGAGCACGGGCAGAAGATTGAGCGCTCGGCGGCGCTGGCCGGGCGCACGCCGGCAGAGTTTGCCACCGCGATTTCGGCCGAGTTTCGCGGGTTATGGGATCAACTGGGGCTGACCTACGACGATTTCATACGGACTACCGAAGCGCGGCACATGCACGGCGTGCAGCATCTGTTCGCCACGCTGCGCGACAACGGATTTATCTATAAAGGCTCTTACACCGGCCAATACTGCGTCTCCGATGAGGCGTGGGTCGACGTGCCCGCCGGCTCGCCTTGCCCGGATTGCGGCCGCATCACCGAAACCGTGAGCGAAGAGAACTACTTCTTCAAGCTCTCCGCGTTTGAACGCAAGCTGCTGGAGTTTTACGAGGCCAATCCCGGCTTCATGGGACCGGAGTCGACGCGGCGGGAAGTGATTTCGTTTGTCCGCAGCGGGCTGGCTGATGTCTCCGTCAGCCGCACCGCCCTGAAGTGGGGCATCCCGGTTCCGGGGGACGAACAGCACGTCATTTACGTCTGGTTTGACGCGCTGGCCAACTACATTACGGCCCTGGGCTACGGGTCCGATCTGCCTGAGGATCAGGAGAGGTTCAACAAGTTCTGGCCGGCGGACATGCACCTGATCGGCAAGGAAATCAGCCGCTTTCACTGCGTGTACTGGCCGGCGTTTCTGATGGCTGCGGGCATCGAGCCGCCGCGCTCGGTAATGGCCAATGGGTGGCTGCTCTTTGACCAGGGCAAGATGTCGAAGTCCAGGGGCAACATCGTGCGGGCGGAAACCGTGAACACGGTTTTGGGCTCCGATGCTTTGCGGTACTTCCTGCTGCGCGAGATTCCCTTCGGACAGGACGGCAGTTTTTCCTTTGACGCATTGGTTCAGCGCTACAACGGCGACTTGGCCAACGGCTACGGCAACCTGGTGAGCCGTGTCGTGAACATGGTTCACAAGTACTTTGGCGGCGTGATTCCGGCCAGTGCTGGCGACGACGCGCTCCTTGAGACTGCGGGTCGGACGATCGCCGCGTTTGGCCCGGAGTTCGACGCGCTGAACTTCTCTGAGGCACTGAAGGGCGTCTGGACGCTGGTGGCTGAAACCGATGGCTACCTGACAGCGAACGCTCCTTGGAAGCGGCCCGCGGACCGGCCGGAAGCCGAACACGCGGCATTGCAAGCCAAGGTTTTGGCAACAGTGGCCGAGGCCATCCGCATCATAACGGCACTGGTTTACCCCATACTTCCCGACTCCGCCGCCAAGGTCTGGCGCGAGCTTGGGCAGGGTGAGATTGCCGATGCGGCGAAGAAGGCATTTTTGACAGAGCTCGCCTGGGGCGGGTTGAAGGCCGGGACGCAGTTTGGCGAGCCGACGCCGCTGTTTCCACGCGCGGAAAGGGACGCGGTCGAACGTATGCAAAACCTGGAAGATGAGAACAATCGCACCGTGATCGAGGCTGCCACCGGAAAGACCGGTCCAGCGCAGTCGTCGCCTGAAGCTCCGGCGTCGGCTTTGTCCATCGAGCCGTCTCCTGCCGCAGCTTCGCCTTCCGTAGTCACCGTGCAGCCGGGATCCTCGGGGACCTCTCCGCGCCAAGCAACAGAGCAAGGCGACCACAACCTGACCCAGGCGACGACCGCGCCAGTTGACCCAGACAAGCAGGTGGAGCGCATATCGATTGCGCCGGTGGCCGCCGAACACGCCAGCAGCCGGCTGACGAGCGCGCCGACTACGGCACCAACGGGCGGGACGCTGGCCGGGGCCGGGCAAACGCCGGGGGCCCATGATCGGGTGGCTGCGGGCTTGGGTGTGCCAGCCGCATCCGGATTTGCGGAGCTTGCTCCGACCATCACCATCGACGACTTTGTGAAAGTGGACCTGCGCGTAGCGCAAATCCTTGTGGCCGAACGGGTTCCCAAGGCAGACAAACTGCTGCGGCTGGAAGTGGACCTGGGCTACGAGAAGCGGCAGATCCTGGCCGGGATTGCGCAGTTCTACGAGCCGGAGCGGCTGGTCGGGCGCAAGATTGTGATTGTGGCCAATCTGGCTCCGCGGAAGATGCGCGGGCTGGAGTCCAACGGCATGCTGCTGGCAGCATCGCTGCCGGACGGCGCTCCGGTGCTGGCTGGCTTTCTCGAAGAAGTGCCGCTGGGGGCAAGGCTGAAGTAGGGGTCGCACCTTTGCCGGCGATCGCCCGCACGGTTGGGGTCTTTGCCAGGTGAATCCCGAGTTTCCCAAGCCGCATCCCAGTGTGGAAGTGGCCGCTGTCGAACCCCATTCACTGAATACACGGTTAACTTTTGTCCCGAGAAACCAAAAATGCTGATCGACTCTCATGCTCACTTGGATAGCCAGCGCTACGGCGAAGACCGCGCCGCGATGCTGAGGCGTGCTTTTGATGCGGGCGTTGGCACGGTGCTGGCGATCGGCATTGGCGAGCACGCTTCGGGGATGGATGGGGCGCTGAAGATTTGCCGGGAGTTCAATCCCCAGTCGGCCGCTGGAGCGAAGTTTCCCAGGCTCTATGCGAGCGCCGGGGTTTATCCGCATAACACGCCGGAGGCCGATGAGCCAGTGCTGGCCAAGCTGGACAGCCTGCTCTCTGAGCCCGAGGTGATTGCCTGCGGCGAACTGGGACTGGACTACTATCACGACGGCGCGGCGCGCGAGGTGCAGCGTGCAGGGCTGACGCGCCAGCTGGAGCTTGCCGCCGGGCGCAGGCGGCCGATCCTGATTCACTGCCGGCCGACAATGGACGGCGCGGGGGGAATCACGGATGCCTGGGACGATCTTTTTGAAGTGCTCGAGACCCACTGGCGCGCGACCGGCCTGGGCGGCGTGATGCACTGTTTTGGCGGGGGATGGGAGCAGGCGCGGCGCTCGCTGGATCTCGGCTTTCTCGTCTCGTTTGCCGGCAACCTGACCTACCCCAAGGCGCACGGTTTGCGCGATGTGGCCACGCGACTGCCGCTCGATTCCGTGCTGGTGGAGACGGATGCGCCCTGGCTGGCTCCGGCGCCTGAGCGGGGCAAGCGCAACGAACCGGCCTGGGTGACGCGGACGGCGCAAACGCTGGCTGGGCTGATGAGGGTGGGGGAGGAAGAATTTGCCGCCGCCACAACGAAAAACTTCCGCAGGCTGTTTGATCTTGGGGCGGACGTGGGAAACTGGTAATACTGCGCGCGGGCATTCAATGCAGCAGCCTCCCCAGGTACGAGGACAGGAAGCACATGGCACAGGAAAATTCATTCGACATTGTCAGCAAGGTAGAAATGCAGGAAGTCCGCAACGCCATTGACCAGGCGCTCAAGGAGATCCGCCAGCGGTTTGATCTCAAGGATTCCCATTCCGACATCACGCTCGATGAGACGGACAAGGAGATTCAGCTCAGCTCGGCGGGCGAGTACAAGCTGGAAGCGGTGAAGGAGATTCTCGGCCAGAAGCTGGTCAAGCGCGGGGTGTCACTGAAGAACCTGACCTACGAGAAGCTGGAGCAGGCAACGGGCCAGAGCGTGCGGCAGAAGATCAAACTGCAGGTGGGCATCCCGATTGAAAAAGCCAAGGAGATTGTTCGCCTGGTGAAGGACTCGAAAAAGAAGGCTCAGGCCAGCATTCAAGGCGATACTGTGAGAGTGTCCAGTAAGGACCGCGACGAGTTGCAGGCGATTATCGCTTTGCTGCGGGGCAAGGATCTGGGCGTGGATTTGCAGTTTACGAACTACCGCACGAATTAGTGCGCAACATTGCCGCGGCCGGCGCATCCTGACAGGCAGGCGGCGCATGGCTGACGGGCCGGCACAGCAAGGGTACGAGAACCGGAGAGCATTGAGCACACTAGCGATAGAGACGGGGCGAGAGTTTTTTGACCTTCTGCGGGATGACCTGGTGGCCATCGAGCAGGAGCTGGGTCGCGATGCCGCCTCCAGCGTCAGCACCATCACCGAGATTGCAGAGTATCTGCGGGAGGGCGGCGGCAAGCGGATACGGCCCTCGCTGCTGCTGCTTTCCTCGCATATGCTGGGCTACTCGGGGCAGGGGTCGATCCGCCTGGGCGCGGTCGTCGAAATGGTGCATACGGCCACGCTGGTGCACGACGACATCATCGACGCGGCGGACACGCGGCGCGGGCGGCCCTCGGCCAACACCACCTGGGGCAACGAGAAGTGCGTGCTGGCAGGCGACTGGCTCTACATGCAGGCATTCAAGGTGGCGCTGGAGGAGAAGAACCTCCGCGTGCTGGAACTGCTGATCGGATTGACCCAGCAGATGGTCGAGGGCGAGCTGCTGCAGATTCAGAAGCTGGGCAAGGCTGTCTCCGAGGCCGAGTATTACGATTTGATCTTCCGCAAGACGGCGTGTTTGTTTGCAGTGTCCATGCGGCTGGGCGGGGTGCTGGCCCGCGCCAGCGAAGCGGAAGAAACGAGCCTGGCTGCGTATGGCCGCGCGGTGGGGCTGGCGTTCCAGATTGTAGACGATGTGCTTGATCTGACGGCGACTGAAGAAGTGCTGGGCAAGCCGGTGGCCAGCGACCTGCGCGAAGGCAAGGCAACGCTTTCCGTGATTCACGCCTTCGATCACGGGACGGCGGCGGAACGGCAGCTGATTCAGCGCGTGCTGGACGACCGCAGCTTTGAAAACGTGAGCCGGCAGCAGATTCAGGAGGTGCTGGTGCGCAACGGATCGGTTGAGTATGCGCGCGGCGTAGCCGATCGCTATGCCGAGCAGGGCCGCAAGGCATTGGCCGGGCTGCCCGACTCCGAATTCAAGCGGGCACTGTTGTGGGTGCCGGACTTTGTTGTGGCACGGGACAAGTAGGACTGACCCATGGCACCTCGCGCCCCCAAGATTTGGAGCCAGGTCGACCGCTACTTCGGCGACCTGCTCGTCCCCAAGGATGACAAGCTTGACGCCGCACTCAAAGCCAACCATCAGGCCGGACTTCCTGAAATTGACGTCACCGGCCTGCAGGGCAAATTTCTTGACTTTCTTGTTCGCGTCTCGGGCGCGCGGCGCATTCTCGAAATTGGGACGCTGGGCGGATACTCGACGATTTGGCTCGCCCGCGCCTTGCCAAAAGGCGGCCGCATCATCTCCCTCGAACTCGATCCGCACCATGCGCGTGTGGCACAGGGCAATGTCGAAAATGCCGGGGTAGCGGACCGAGTGGAAATCCGCGTGGGACCGGCCATCAATAGCCTCAAAATTCTAGCAAAAACCAAGCTCAGGGAACCGTTCGACCTCATCTTCATCGACGCCGATAAGCCGGGCTACCCGAAGTATCTCGAATGGTCGTTGAAGCTGGCGCGCCCCGGAACGGTGATTGTCGCCGACAACGTGGTGCGCGAGGGCAAGGTCATCGATCCAGAATCGGAAGACCCGAATGTTCAAGGCGCGCAACGCTTCACCGAACTGCTTGCCGCCGATCCCCGCCTCAGCGCCACCGTGCTTCAAACCGTCGGCACCAAGGGTTATGACGGTTTCGCGCTGGCCGTAGTGGTGGGTTGAAGCCGATGGCCGCTTCCAAATTCAACGTGCGGAATCGGTGGTTGGAGCTGGCTTGATCGTTCAATCTGGTTACTTGTTCATGATGGAGCGGAGGGCGGCTTCATGCTCGGCAGGCAGCGGCTTCTTGTTCAGCTGGTCGTCGCAGACTACGTGGACGGTTTCGCCTTCGGCCAGAAGTTTGCGCTCTTGACCTGGCTCTACGGGCTCGCGATAAATACTGTAGGCAAACTTGATGACTGAGCGGCGCAGCAGCGAGGGGCGGGTTTCGATGGCGATGCGGTCGTCGTAACGGGCAGGGGATTTGTAGCGGCAGTTGGCTTCGACGACGGGGAGAATGCACTGGTGGTCGGTTTCAAGTTGGCTATAGGCGAGGCCCAGGGAACGCAGCAGCTCGACGCGACCGATCTCGAACCAAATCAGGTAGTTGGCGTAGTAGACGACGCCCATCTGGTCGGTTTCTGCGTAGCGGACACGGACTTCGGTGGTGACTGGCATGCGGGGCACGCTCCTCTCAAATCTTATCCAAATAGCGCGGAAAAACCCCGTCCTTCAGGGGCAGGGATCGTCTCCTTGCATCGCTCTGCGCTCTTTGCGGCCACGGTAGACAAGAATGCTTTCGATGGCTCGTTGAGGAGCCGATTCCAAGGCCGCACTTCGATCTTGCTGAGACCTTCAAGCGCCGCGCGCTCCTCCTCGTCCATGCGTGATGTCAACGCAACCGGTGCCATCCTGATAAGGTACTTGCCGCGAATATGATGTCAAATCGACAAGTATGACATCACCGCCATCGTCCATTACCGTCCTAAGAAACTGGTTGGCAACTTGGCAAGCCTCGGAAGCTTTCCGATGCCAGAAGGTCCAGCACCGGGATTGCAGCAACCGACGAAGAACCTGCAGAGAGGGCCTCTAGGGCGTGAGGTGGGTGAAGATGGGGAGCTTGGTGACGTCGTTGAAGATGACGAAGGCAAAGAAGGCGATGATGAGGACGAAGGCCGCCTGATAAATGCGCTCCTTGACGGCAACGCCGATGTCACGGCGGATGACGCTCTCGATGACGAGCAGCAGGATCAGGCCGCCGTCAAGGATGGGGAACGGCAGGAGGTTGACGATGCCCAGGTTCAGGCTGATGGCCGAGGCCAGGCCAAACTTGGGCAACCAACCCTCGGATTCGGCGGCGTCTCCGGCCATGCGGGCGATGCCGACAGGACCCGAGAGCTGAGAGACGGAAACCTTGTGGGTGAAGATGCGGCCGAGGACTTCAACGATAAGCGAGGAGTTCTCCGCGCAGAACTTCACTGACTTCCTGGCGGCGGCAGGCGGAGCCAGGGGCGAAGGGCCAACCGGGGGGAGGACAGGCAAGAAGCCCAACTTCCAGCTGTTGTCGAACTTGGCCGGCTGGGCAGTGATGGGAGGCAGCAGGGCGCCGTTGCGTACGACGACCAGTGTGATGGGCTTGCCTTGGCCGCTCTTCATGAAAGCCAGCAGCGACTGGACGATGTGGAAGGCGTGGCCGTCGACCGATTGAATCGCGTCACCTGCTCTGAGACCGGCGCGGGCGGCCGGGGTTCCAGCATCAACTTGCTGCACTCCGATGGGGCCGGGAACGAACTCGGGAATGGTGCCGACATCTTCCATGATGTCGAATTCCTGGCCACGGGCGGGTGCCGGGACGCGCAGCGAAAGCTCAAAACTCTGGCTGTTGCGCTGAACGGTGAGAGTCACGGTCTGATTCTGGTTGATTTCGGCACGCTCGTTGACCTGGTCCCAGTCCGGATGTTTGACGCCGTCAAAGCTGGTGATCACATCGCCGGGCTCCATGCCCGCGAGGGCGGCGGGCGAGTCAGCCACCACCCATTCGACGGTGGTGGTGCTGACTTCGTGACGGGGAACTTCGTTGATCCAGCCGTAGTAGAAGAACATCATGGCGAAGGCCAGGATGAAGTTGCAGACCGGGCCCGCGACGCCGATGAGCATGCGCTGCCAGCGGGGATGCGAGGTGAAGGCCCCGGGATCGTCCGCGAGGCTGGGCTCATCCGGCTGCTCAGCGCCTACGCTGATCTGGTCAGGGGTTTCGCCGGTCATTTTGACGTAGCCGCCCAGGGGGAGCAGACAGATTTTGTAGTCGGTATCGCCGTATTTGAAGCCAACCAGACGGGGGCCGAAGCCGACCGAGAACGACTCGACGCGCACGCCGCACAGCTTGGCGACAGCGAAGTGGCCAAATTCGTGGACCACAACCATGACGCCGACCAGAACCACGAAGGCGACGACTGAAACTAGAAATTCATGCATAAATTAACGGAGTTTTCCTATTCCAGCAAAGCATGTGCCATTTGACGCGCCTGCTGGTCAGTGGCGAGCACCTCCGCGATGGTGGCAGGATGGAGCTCCGCGGTGTCGGCAAGCACTCTCTCAATTGTACGCGGGATTCCCATAAACGGGATGCGGCGTTCAAGAAAGGCTTCAACGGCGACCTCGTCGGCGGCGTTGAGGGCGATCGCGTGGGCGCCGCCCTTTTCCGCGGCTTCAAAGGCCAGCCGGAGGCAGGGAAAGCGCTCAAAGTCGGGCGGCTCGAAGTCCAGATGGCGGAGCGCGGCGAGATCAAAGGTGAGGTCGGAGGCGGGACGCTCCGGGTAAGCCAAGGCGTAGAGGATGGGCAGGCGCATGTCCGTGACGGAAATCTGGGCGACGATGGAGCCGTCGACGTATTCGACCAGCGAATGCACCGTCGACTGGGGATGGACGGTGACGCGGACCTGACTGGGCAGCACGTCGAACAGGCGGCAGGCTTCAATGACTTCCAGGCCCTTGTTGAGCATGGTAGCTGAATCGACGGTGATGCGCCGGCCCATCACCCAGGTGGGATGCTTGAGGGCCTGCTCGGGGGTGATGGCGGCGAACTGCTCGAGGGGTGTCTGCCGGAACGGGCCGCCGGAGGCGGTAAGCCAGATGGTCTTCACTTCCCTGGCCTGGCCGACGCGGAGGCACTGGTGGATGGCGTTGTGCTCGCTGTCGATGGGCAGGATGGAGACCTGGCGCTGGCGCGCCGCAGCGGTGAGGATTTCTCCGGCGGCGACCATGCACTCCTTGTTGGCCAGGCCGACGGGCTTGCCGGCCAGGATGGCGGCGTAAGTGGCTTCGAGGCCGGAAACGCCGACGATCGCGGAGACGACGAAGTCGGCGTCCGGGTGGGTGGCGCAGGCGACGGCACCCGGGGAGCCATGGGCGACTTCAACACCCCTGACGCCGACCTGCCTGAGGCGGGCGGTGAGCTGGGCAGCCAGTTCTTCCGTGGCCAGCGAGACCAGTTTCGGCTTCCAACGAACGGTTTGGCTGAAGGCTTGGTCGAGGTTGCGGCCGGCGGCGAGCGAGGCTACGGCGTAGCGGTCGGGGAACTGTTCGACGATGGAGAGAGTGCTTTGGCCGATGGAGCCGGTGGAACCGAGAATGGCGAGTCGTTTCAAGGCTTTTTTCTGGCTTTCGATGGTCGATGAGAGGCCACTCTCGATTCTAAAGCCCGGCCCCCAAACGGGGGATCGAGGCACGGCTGAAGCGGGCCCTTCAGAAACCGTGGATGGGGCAGGGCACGAAAATCCCGATGGGTGTTTAGAAACGCTGGTGGATGACCTCGGCATACCAGAGGACCGGGGCGGCCAGCAGCAGGGCGTCGATGCGGTCGAGGACGCCGCCATGTCCGGGAAGCAGGGTGCCGGAATCTTTGACGCCGACCGAGCGCTTGAAAGCGGACTCGGCGAGATCGCCGACCTGGGCGGCGATGTTGACGACAATGGCCAGGACCAGCCAGTACCAGATTTGCTCAGGAAACGAGAGCTTGGCCGAGTTGAACTGGGCCAGGTACCCGGTAAGCCAGAGGAGGCCTCCGGTGACCGACAGGCTGCCCAGTACCGAGGCGACTGCGCCTTCCCAGGTTTTGTTGGGACTGAGGCGCGGGGCGAGCTTATGGCGTCCCAGGTTACTGCCGACCAGAAGAGCAGAGATGTCTCCGGCCCAGACGACCGAGAAAAGGAAAGCGACCAGCGAGGGACCGTTGGCTTGTTCGCGCAGCGCGGGCACGGCCAGCAGGGTGAAGCCGATGTAGAGCAGGGTGAAGACGGAGACCGCGGTGTCCGCCAGCATGCGCTCGGCCGGCGAGCGGAAGGTGCAGTAGACAAGCAGCGCAAGGCTGAGGAAACCGAACAGATAGGCGGTGAGATCGGGGTACTGGTAATTGCCGGCGAAGAGCGCGGCGATGGCGATCAGCACGGCGATGCGGGGCGGTCGGACGCCACCGATCTCAGCCAGCGAAATAAACTCCCAGGCGGCGAGGGCAGCCAGGGCCGCGGCCGCCAGCGTGACCAGCCAGCGAGAGCCCAGAAACACCACGAGCAGCACGAGCGGGATTAAGACCACAGCTGTGAGGATGCGCTTCATTCCAAGGGTGAGGATACACTGCTCGGGCCAGGTACGCGGCCGGCGAGGCTCGGGATCGCACTTGGGGGGTGAGGCGGGGCTAAGGCACGTTTGCTCGGACACCTGTCCGGGCTTTGCTCATGCCTTTTTGGCCTCGTCGGAGCGAAGCCAGCGGAGAAACGCTTCAGAATCGCCGCGCTGGGCCATGGCTTCCTTGAGCCGGAAACGCATCTCTTCCGCCATTTTTTGCATGTGGGCCGCGGAGTTTTCCTCTTCGACCGCGGAGTCTTCCTGCTGAACTGCCCTTTTGAACTTCACCAATGGATTCGAGACCTCTTTCAATACCGATCGCCAGCATGGGCCAGCGAGGCAACGGTTGTAAATCCCCAAAAGGTGGGCAGGAACATCGAAAGTAATTAACTGGACGGGATTGAGTGGGATGCGGGTGGGACTCCCAACGCTGTGGCAGGTGCCTTCCGCGCGCCCGATGCCAGCAGCAATGCTCAGCCGGGGTTCAGCTGGCGGCGATTTTGTAGTGGGCGGCTTCTTCGTCGGGTTCAGCGTGGTCGCCGGCGGCTTCGCTGAGGCCGCCGTAGCGGCGCTCGCGGCGCTGGAAGTCGGCGATGGCCTCGAGAAGATGGACGCCGCGGAAGTCAGGCCAGAGGCGTTCGGTGACGAAGATCTCGGCGTAGGCCACTTGCCAAAGCAGATAGTTGGACAGGCGCATTTCGCCGGAGGTGCGGATGAGCAGGTCGGGATCGGGCATGTGCGCGGTATACAGATGGCGGTGAATATCCTCTTCGGTGAGGCGATCCGGAGCCATGTGCGTCAGCTTCATCTCGGCCGCCAGGCCGCGGAAGGCGTCAACCAGCTCAGAACGGCCTCCGTAGTTGAGGGCCAGGGTGAGGGTGGTGCCGGTGTTGCGGGCAGTGGCGTCGGCTGCCCAGGCCATCTTGTCCTGCACTTCCGGGGGCAGGTCATGGGTGCGGCCGATGTAACGAATGCGGACGTTGTTGTCCATCATGCGCTGAAGGTTGCTTTCGAGATAGCTCCTCAGCAGGCGCATGAGGAAGTTGACTTCGGCGCGGGGGCGGCGGAGATTGTTTTCCAAGGAAAAAGCGTAAAGGGTAAGCCAGGGCAGCCCGATGCGCGAGGCAGTCTCGGTGACCAGCTGCACGCTCTTGGCGCCCTGCTGGTGGCCGAGAAAGCGCTTCAGGGAGCGATGGCCGGCCCAGCGGCCGTTGCCGTCCATGATGATAGCCACATGCTCGGGTAGGCGCTCCGGCTTGAGCGTCGCGTAAACGGCGCGCTCGTCCGGGGTAAGCTCATGGATGCGCAGCGTGCCAGATGGGTACAAAGAACTCGCCTCGACGTTGCTTTTCAGGGCTTCCAGGTCACCGGCTGCAGATCATCCGGGTTAAGACGCCGAAGGAAGGTGCGCCGGGCCCCCTCGAGGTGCCCCTGAAGCTCAAGCTGTTTCCCGCGCGGCGATTAAGGACGGCCGCCTGCTGAAAGATGCAGCAACATCGACCCTAGCACAAGCGCCTAAGCGCCGCAATTGGGACTTTGTGCCAGTGGGCAACCGACCGCAGGGCCAGTGGTTCGCCGAAGCCGCATGGCTGAACTTGCCGTTTCGATTGCCAGTGTCGGGCGAAAACCGTGCCGTCACGAAGGCCTGAAACCTTACGCGGCGAGCCTTTCCGGAGGCGGCGGCGAACCGTTATGCGCTGCGGCGGCGTCCGAGAGCTGCATCGCGCACGGCGCCCTGGAAGAGGGTGCGATACATCGGATCCAGATGGGGCAGCAGAGCGGCGATCTCGGCCAGGAACGGGTCGGCAAAAATGGCGGCGACTTCCTCCTCGCGCACGCTTCGCGAATCCCGAACCAACTGGCTGATGTCGACATCGAGAGCCGCAGCCAGGCGCTCCAGCGAGCCGAGCGTCGGAATGGCCTTGCCGTTCTCGATCTTCGAGATGTAAGTACGGGGCACCTGCATGCGCCCGGCCAGCTGGCGCTGGCTCAGGTGGCGGGCCTTGCGGATATCGCGCACCTGCCCGGCCACCTGCAGCCCGGCTTCCTCCGAGGGTGAAAAGGCGGGGTTGGGTACCAGCTGCAAGGCAGGATGCGGCGGCTCCTCGACCTCGAGAGCCTTGTGGCACTTCCTGCAAAGGGAGTTGGCGGTTCTGTATTGGACCAGGCTGCAGTATTCGCAGCGCACAACCTCGCGTGTTTCCACGCTGACTAGGGTGGTTGCCATGGGCTGTGTGCGGAGTGCCAGAGCGGACTCTCCGGGGCGCCTTTTTGCACCGCGATATGTGCTACTTTCGGGGATATGAACCATAATTGTCAAGTGGAAACTTAGGCTCAAAATCGGTCCCCACCTAAGACAACCCCATAATACCCTGAAAAAACCGAAGAAGCACGAACCAAATGAATCAACAGGAGAATTATTTTTATGTCGGAAAATGGCTCGACTTTTTCTGAATCTCAAACGTACTCGCGGGCGGCTGCCTGGCAGCTCCTGACGGAGTGGACGCAAGGAGAAAGCCTGCGCAAGCACGCACTGGCCGTAGAGACCTGTGTGGCGGCCTGCGGCGAAGCCGAGGCCGACCGTCTGGGATTGGCCGGCACGGAGCGCACTCACCTGGTGGAGCTGTATGCGACCACTGCCCTGCTGCATGACTTCGATTACGAACGTCATCCGTCGCTCGAAGAGCATCCGTTTGTGGGCGTGCGGGAGCTGGAGCGGCTGGGCTGGCCGGCGGAGCTGCGGACAGCGATTCTGGGGCATGCGTCGTACTCCGGCGTGCCGCGGGTGACGCATCTGGATAAGGCTTTGTTTGCATGCGACGAACTGGCTGGCTTTTTGACGGCATGCGCGCTGGTCAAGCCGAGCAAGGCGATTCGAGACGTGGAAGTGGCCGGGGTGCGGAAGAAGATGAAGGACAAGGCGTTTGCCCGGGGGGTGCATCGGGAGGACGTGATTCAGGGGGCGGCGGAGCTGGGAGTGGAGCTGGACGCGCACATTGGGTTTTGCCTGGAGGCGATGCAGAGGCGGGCCGGAGAGTTGGGGCTGTGAATGGGCGGCCTTCGCCCCACCGGGATGCCTCGGATCATTTCCAATCGATGAACGATTTGTGTGCGAAAATCACGACCAACCTGCCCGATCGCGAAGGTTCCTTCGTGCTGCATGCGAACGAAAAGGAAGAACCTGAACGGGGCTTGGCTGCGGGTAAGGCGAGCCAGGACCGGGGCCAATTCCAGCTCGGAGCGGCCTTGCTCCAGTGGCAAGGCGGGCATCCTGGCGGGGGAAATGGCGCTTGAGCAGGGATTGATGGGAAATTGCGGCTCAACATCTGCCGCGGGCATCCGCCGTCCGATGAGGGCAGGCTTCGCCTGCCGTATCGAGTTTATCGGGATGTTGAACTCCTGCCGGGGCCATTCTGGAGGGTACGGGTCCATTCCCCGGGCAAAAAGTCGTGCCCCTGGGGCACCCGGACAGGGCACCGGGTTCGGTGCTTTGAGGTTCCGGCTTTCCCCCTGTCTCGGGAGTGGGCCAGGGGGCCCCTGCGGGCTCGGAGCCTGGCAAGGATTCATGTGATTTTGGTCCGCGGCACGCGAGCCGAAACTGCGCTACGATAGGCTCTCCGCCCAGATGCGGAAAATTCGGACGCGAACAATTGTGTTGCTGTGCGAGGGAATTGCCATGGCCCGCTTTCATCACGTTCTTACTGAATCGAAAAACGGTGTTCAGACGATTACCATCAACCGACCAGAAAAGCGCAATGCGCTGTGCCCGCTGCTGATCGAGGAACTGACCCAGGCGTTGCGCGAGGCCGAAACGTGTGACTGTGGGGTGGTGATTCTGACCGGCGCGGGACCGGCGTTCTGTTCCGGGCTGGACATGGAACACCTGGAAACCATGCACGCCAGCACGCTCGAGGAACACCGGCGCGACTCGGAGAATTTGGGGCTGGTGCTGCGCACGCTGTACGACTTCTCGAAGCCGACGATTGCGGCGGTCAACGGGCCGGCGATTGCCGGCGGCATGGCGCTGGCTACGATTCCCGACTTTACGCTGGCCGCGCCGGAGGCCAAGTTTGGCTACACCGAGGTACGCGTGGGGTTTGTGCCGGCCATCGTGGCCTCGTTTCTGATTCGCCAGGTGGGCGAGTTGCGGACGCGCGAATTGCTGCTTTCCGGCAGGATTCTTAAGGCGCAAGAGGCGATGCAACTTGGGCTGGTGACGCAGATTGTGGAGCAGAGCGACTTGCTTGCTTCTGCGCATGCGCTGGCGCAGTCACTGCTGCTGAACAGCCCGCAGGCCATGCAGGCGGTCAAAAGACTGCTCTCCAAGCACGCCAAGCGGCGGCTGGACGAGGAGATTGAGGATGCCATTCAGATCAATGCCATGCAGCGGTCGGCAGAAGACTTCAAGGAGGGCGTGCTGGCGTTCGGGCAGCGGCGGCGGCCAGAGTGGCCCAGCCTGCATGCCAAGGTCTGAAGATCGAGCATTGACCTCCCATGGTGATCAGGAGCCGGACTTCACCGCTGCCCCCTTTGCGGTATCAGCGGAGGTATCAGGGGAGCGAGTCCTCCCGCAGCCATCTCTTTGAAGCATAGATATACATCTCAATTAACTCGAGAGAGTGGCAGGTTCTCAGTGCGGGTCAGCCCCGATCTTGCGCTATTCGGAGGTCGGATCGTTCGGTGGCCGCGTCTATCCATTGATCAACTGATCAACGAGCATCTTCATGGTCGGATAGTTGCTTACCTGCTTTTGGATGTCAGACCGGCATCTTGCTGAGCTGTTGCCGCCGAGCACGGCATCGGTCCCGGATCGAGCATCACCAGTGAGCGGGGAGGATTCCAGGGTATCGATGTCGCCCAAGCTGTTTTCCATCTCTTCCGTGTGACGGTCATCGTGGGCCGCACCTTCGTCTTTGCTACGGTACCATTCATCTTTGCCGCCGCAGCCTTAACGGCCTGTCGGTGGTTGCCCGCAATTGGTGGGTCCAAGCCAGATCCCCCTCGCGGGTCTTATGGATAGAGTGATTCGGTTGCGACGGTGATGGTACCCTTGCGGGCGGAGTAGGATTGGTGCAGCAGAGCCGTATCCATGTTCGAGCGGCTGCGGTCTCTCCACAAATTTTGTATGACTCGTAGTCTTGTCCGGCGATGGACAGGTTTGATCCTCATCGCGCAGATGACGCTGACAGCAAGGCCCGCCGCTCATCTGGGTGCGCAAAATACCCCTCTGCGCGTGGAAGTGAAGCTGGTCAACGTCTTTGTCAGCGTGACAGACCAGAACGGGGCCCCCGTAGGCGGCCTAACCCGGGATGATTTTTCTCTTACCGAAGACAATCGAGCGCAACAGATTGCGATCTTCGAGCGGCAATCGGACATGCCGTTGAATCTGACATTGGCGATCGACACGAGCGCAAGTGTCGCAAAAGACTTGACGCTCGAACAGCATGCGGCGCGGCGATTTGTCCAAGCAACCCTGCGGCCACAGGACAAGATCAGCCTGTTGGAGTTTTCCTCCTCTGTGCGGGAACTCGCGCCATTCACGAACAAGGTCAGTTCGATCGAACGCGGGATTGCTCACTTGAGCGGCGGCGGAGGCACCGCGTTCTACGACGCGATCCTGCTCGGCTCCAAACAGCTCGGTGAGCAACATGGACGCAAAGTTCTGATCGTGGTCTCCGACGGCGACGATACGGTCAAGGGATCCAATTATGCCCAGGCATTGGAGCAAGCTCTACGCAACGAGGTGATGATCTACTCGCTGATCGACGTGCCCATTGAAGCCAGCGCCGGGCGTGACTTGCGCGGTGAACACGCGCTCATCACTCTGGCCGAGCAGACCGGTGGCAAGAGCTTCTATGTGAGCGCCAAGGGGCTGGACAAGACGTTTGCTCAGGTGAGCGAGGACCTGCGAACACAATATTTTCTGGCCTACTATCCGCGCAACCAGGAACCCGGTACAAACTTTCACCGCATCCAGGTAACCGTTCCCAAGGCTAGAGCGGAGAACTACAATCTTCGCTACCGCACTGGCTACTATGCGGATTCGCCTTGATCGCTTGATCAAACGAGCCAACAGTTCTGATTGCACCGGGGGAGAAACGCCGCGGCGCAGGGGCGTTTTTGTCCGAAGGACGATTGATTTTGCCAAGCCCTCCCAGGGCACTTGCTGAATCTACCTCTGAATCGACCTAAGGGAAGGAATCTCTGCCTTCCAGAATCGGCTTTGCCGCGGCGTTATTCGCCGACGGTGTCCCTGGGGTGGACGCCCTGCTGGCAAGGGAAGGTCCAAGTGCGTCGTGGCG
>DATDLS010000549.1:0-4927 GCA_036519195.1 Occallatibacter sp.
AGAAGCTCATAGCTAGCCAGCAGCTTCTGGAAGCGCAGCAGGTGCTTTTCATCGCGAGCTTCGATCAACTCGCTGACCAGCGCCGCGGCGGTGGTGAAGCGTACACGATGGCCGCGCTGGCAGGCGGACAGGCCTAGAGAGAGGGCGAGGTGAGTCTTGCCCGTGCCACTCGATACCGAAACATAATGCCCATTGTCCGGAGAAGATCAAGATCTACTACCAGTGGCATCCGCTGCGTGGGCAGGATCTAAGCGTGCGAAGGCGCGTGCAGTTGCCGTCTGGAGAGTACATCTTTGGAGAGTTTCCCGATGGAACCATTGGCGGCTTTCCAGCATGGATGACCGACCTAGCGATTTGCGCAGCGTGCCCAACTGGTTCGCCGATGACATCAGCAGCTTCTCTGAGCGAGTTACGGACGTTGCTGGATAATGTGCGTTCTGGTTCTCTTGGTGCAAGCGCGTCCCTGAAAGGGGCACGCTGGGAGAACCCCCATGCGATTCAAGAAGAGCTTGGAGTTGACGCAGTTGGAACTGCTGTTCAGCCGCAGTGTCCCGATCACCCTGCCCGTGGAGAGACAGCGCGATCTAACCGCCGCGCTAGCCGACCTGCTACTCAACGCGGCAATCACTAAGTGCAATGAGCCGATCCCAGATACTCACAGGGAGGTCGAGGATGCATCCGAAGCTAACAGTTGAACTGCTCAAGCGCCGTGCTGTTGTCTATGTTCGACAGTCCTCTCCCGGTCAGGTCGTTCACAATCTGGAGAGCCAACGCCGGCAATATGGTCTGGCCGATCACGCCCGCCAACTTGGATTTCATGAGGTTCAGGTTATCGATGAGGACCTCGGGCGGTCAGGCTCCGGCAAAGCGGAGCGGCCCGGATTCGAACGTCTTGTAGCAGAGGTCTGCTCGGGAGAAGTAGGAGATGTGCTCTGCATCGAAGCCTCGCGCCTAGCCCGCAATGGCCGGGACTGGCACCATCTGATCGAACTCTGCGGACTGGTGCGCACGGTCGTCATTGATCCCGATGGAATCTACGATCCATGTATTCTCAACGACCGGCTGCTGTTGGGACTCAAGGGGACGATGAGTGAATTTGAATTGAACCTGCTGAGGCAGCGTTCGCTGGAAGCGATTCGCCAGAAGGCGCGCCGCGGAGAGTTACGGTTCAGATTACCGGTCGGCTATCGATGGATACCGGGCGGTAAGATCGAAGTTGATCCTGATCGTCGCGTGCAGCAGGCCGTGGAACTGATCTTTGCAAAGGTCGCAGAGTTGGGTAGCGCACGGCAAGCACTACTTTGGTTTCGCCGTGAAAAGGTTAGTCTGCCAAAGATGGATGAGGGATCAGGACAGGAGATCAGTTGGAAGCTGCCGGTTTACAACACCATCTGGAAGGTGTTGCGAAATCCGATGTACGCGGGCGCCTACGCGTTCGGCAAAACGGAATCGCGTACCAAGGTTGTCGATGGTCGTGCGAGAAAAACCGATGGACACGTGAAACCGATCGAGACATGGATGGTATTGCTTCGTGACCACCATGCGGGCTATATCTCATGGGAGCAGTTTGAGCGGAATCAGGCAATGCTGGGCGATAACGCACACATGAAGTCGCGCATGGAGCCGAAGGCGGGACGCGGAGGACGGAGCCTTCTTGCCGGCTTGCTGCGCTGTCGCCGTTGCGGGCGGATGCTGCACGTAGCTTATAGCGGCACAAACGGAAATGTCCCCCGCTATCACTGTCGTGGTGCTCAAATCAACCATGGCGAGGACTGGTGCATCTCGTTTGGTGGGTTGGGACCAGACCACGCCGTAGCAACTGAGATTGTGAAAGCCGTGGAAGGCAATGCTGTCGAGGCCGCGCTCGAAGCCGCAACACGCGTTGCTGAGCAGCAACAGCAGCGGCGCCATGCCTGGTCGTTGGAGTTGGAGCAGGCGAAATATGAGGCCCATCTGGCTGCGCGCCGATATGAGGCCGTTGATCCTGACAATCGTCTCGTCGCTGCCGAATTGGAGGCGAGATGGAACGTTGCCCTGCAGACAGTTGCAGATCTGGAGTCGCGCCTGCGCAAGGACGAGGTTTCCAACCAACCAGCGCGCATCCCCGATAGAGAAACGTTAGGCAATCTGGCGCATGATCTTGCCGCCGTTTGGAATCTGCCGACCACCGACATGCGTTTAAAACAGCGCATTGTTCGCATCCTGATCTCGGAGATCGTTGCTGATGTAGACCCAGAAAATCAGCAGATCATTTTGTTGATTCACTGGGTGGGTGGCCAGCATTCGGAACTGCGCGTCAAGAAGAACGCCACAGGCAAGCACAGCCGTTGTACAAGCCTGGAGGCGATCGAAATCATCCGTCGCATGGCTGGGAAGTTCCCTGACGATCAGATAGCCTCCACCTTGAATCGGCTGGGACTAAAGACGGGTGCTGGAAACACCTGGCGCGAAGGAAACGTTCGCACGGTTCGCAGCTATCATCAGCTACCCGCGTTTACGGCTGCACAGTGCGAGCGAAACACTCTGACCATGGAAGAAGCGTCGATGCGCTTATCAGTCAGCCACAAGATAGTGCGAAGGTTGATTGATGCCGGCAAGATAACCGCGACTCAGGTCGTGCCTTGCGCACCTTGGGAGATACCGGCCGAAGCCATCGAATCCCAGACTGTTTTGGAGGAGATCAAACGTATCAAACAGCGAGCGCGGCCATTACGGGCGACATCGGTCGAGGATTTACCGATGTTTGCGGAGAGATGAATCGCTTAGCCGCAATTGCCCCCCCGTCGGCCCAAACTCGACTTATGCCATCGCGATTATTTTCAATCATATAGCGAGGAGGTGCAGAATGTTGCAGGATCGCACTCGCCGATCAATACAATCGGTTCCTTGCGTTCGATATAGCCGCCTTCGGCCAACTCGCGTATGCGTGCCGCCGGGATCTGCTGGGCTTGCACGAAATCAAACTCTTCCAGCGTTTTCAAGCGCGGCAGGTGCGCATCGCGAATGCGGTTTTCGATGGCGTGCCGGTCGCGCTCTTCGCACTCGATGGACAGCAGCGCTTCCAGATAGCGAGTGTGGCTGTGGTTCTCCTTCACCGCCTGCTCGGCCAGCGATTGAAAGTTGGCGCCCACGGTAGGCAGTCGAGTCGCTTTGCAGTACTGCCGAATGCTGGCATGTTCCAGGGCTTGCGTCTGGTTCTTCACTGGATGCCCCCCATCGTGTTGGCCAGCAACAGATCGTATTCATCCATCACCGGCATGGGGCGTTCGAACGGAAGTAGTTCTTCAGCTAGGGCGACAGCGTATTGATGGCGTTGCTCCGGGTCGGGCATACGCAGCAGATGCAGCACCGCGGCTGCATCGCTAATCCCCAGTCGCAATGCCTCTTTCACGGCTACAATCAGCTTGTCCCATCCGTCGATGGAACCGGCACGAATCAGCGAGATCATCTCACGGGTCCCATTGCTCTTGCCATGACGTTGCTCAAGTTCTCGCCAGATCACGTCCAGGCAAGCGGGCCAGCGGCCAGCCTCACGCCACTGCTGCAAGGGCGTGGAACCGGCCATGGCTCCCGGCTTCTTATCAAGCACATCAAGGTAATGTTCCAGATCGAGGATCTGATGACCGCGCCCATAGCAACGTGTGTGCCGCGCAGCCACCTTGTTGTCGTGCACGATCTCTACCGTTAACGGACCCACCACCGCAGTTACGCGTAGCCCTGGCCAGAGCGGGGTCGAGTACCAGTTGGTCTTCACCTTGACCCGGCCCTTGCTGTCCACCAGAAGTGGATACAGCAACTCGTGAAGCGCAAATCCTTCCTCGGCCAGCGGCGACAAATGCTCCCGTTCCAGTTCGCTGGCCTGACCGATTGTCATGCCGCGGCCCAGGATGGTGCGGCTTCGGCTCTCCAGGCAGGCATCCAGAATATGTTGGTTCAACGCGTCCAACATGCTGGCTTCCGGCACGGGCACCAGCCAGTTGCGCCGGAACCAACCCAATTCGCCTTCCACACCGCCTTTTTCGTGACCGCTGGCCGGGTTACAGTACTCGCTCCGGTAGCCCCAGTGCGATCGGAACGCGATGATCCGATCCGTCTCCACACGCTGGTATCCGCGCAGGATTTTCTTCACCACCGAGGTCATGTTGTCGTAGCGCAGGGTCTTGAATACGCCGCCGAAATAGGCGAACGCATGTTCATGAGCTTCCAACAGCGCTTGCTGCGTGGCGTGCGGATAGGCCCGATGGAAGGCATCGCCCGAGCCCATGCTGCGCATGGCGAAAAACTGCAGCTTACGCACTTCGCCGCCCAGTTTGGCCATGCCCTCGAACCAATCCACCTGTGCTTCCTGGCCCAACTCATAGCTCTGCGGCACGAACACTTCCCGCCCGCTGAGTCCCAACTCCCGCTTCCGCTCCCGAACATAGCGCCGTACCGTGGCTTCCCCGACCGGGTGCTCCGGATGCTCCTTGCGCAGCCGCATCCAGATCCGATGAGCCGTATGCCGCTGTTTGCGCGGAGCCTGAAGGTCACAGGCCAGCATCCGCTCGATCTGCGCCCTGACCGGATTCAGTCTGGGCGCTTCTCGGACCACCGCTTTGCGCTCGGGAGGCATCGCGTTGCCGATCGCCTGCCGCACCATCCGCCGGTGCACGCCGTGCTTCTTGGATAGTCCTTGAATCGTCTCTCCGGCTGCGTAACCCCGCCGGATCACCTCAAATAGTTCCACCTTACGCCTCCTGTCCATCCCCGAATGCTTACATCCGGGCTTGTACAGGTGGGCCAATTCAGACGAGCGAAGTGGGCCAATTTAGATGAGCGAACTCAATACAAAGCAAACCGACGTTAGGATGGGCTTCGCCCGGCTTGCTTGACCCAGGTACGCATTTGCGAACCTGGGGCACCCTTAAAGCTTCGTGGTGAAAGGACA
>DATDLS010000550.1:0-8843 GCA_036519195.1 Occallatibacter sp.
TGCTTTCGAGAGACTGATCGTGTTGTCAACCCACAGGATGGTGTTTACACCGCCAGCCAATGCCATGCGGCATTCGCCTGTCCGCAGGCTTTGGCAGGCCAGGTGCACCGCAACGAGCGAACTGGAGCACGCTGTGTCGACCGACAGGCTCGGGCCCTGAAGGCCGAGCACATAGGACAGCCGCCCTGCAGCCACACTGTGCGAGTTACCAGTCGCAAGGTATGCGTCGATCCGCTCCAGATCGTCCAACTCGGTGTGAAGCTGCAAATAATCGCTGGCGCCGATGCCGAGAAACACCCCGGTCGCGCTTCCAGCGAGTTTGTCGAAAGGCTGCGCCGCGTTCTCCATCGCCTCCCACGCAACTTCGAGCGCTAATCGCTGCTGCGGGTCCATGGTCTGCGCCTCGCGCGGCGAGATACCAAACAGGTGTGGATCGAACCGATCCACGCCATTGAGGAACCCTCCCCAACGACTGCTGACTCGTCCTGGGGCATCGGGATCGGGATCGTACAACGAATTGATATCCCAGCGATCAGCTGGGACCTCGCGGATGGCGTCGGTGCCGCTCAGCAGCAGATTCCAGAACGCCTCGGGATTGTCAGCACCGGGGAATCGGCAACCCAGGCCGATGATGGCAATCGGCTCATGCCGCTCCCGCTCCAAAGCTTCGACCTTCGCCTTCAGCCGGCGCTGCTCGAGCAGAGCACGCTTCACTGGAGACATTTCCGTCTCTACATTCGGTCCCTTCGCCATGGGCGTTTCCTCAGTTTTCATTGAGCTCTTCGAGTAACATGGCCTCGGCCTCTTCGTCGGTGAGATCTCGAATCTCAGCCAACTCCGCCTGGCTCTTTCGTGCGCTGGCCGCCGTCAGATCATCCTCAACCGGCAGCAGTTCGCCGGCGAGGTAGTCTGTGATGGCTGTGATGGACGGATAGTCGAACAGGAGGGTTGCCGGCAAACGCCGCGGAAGGCCCAGCCCGTTACTCAGTACGTTGCGTACCTCGATCGCCAGCAGCGAATCGAGTCCAAGTTCCTGCAAGGGACGGCCACGATCGGGCGACCGCGACGGATCAAGCCCGAGCGCTTTGACTACGCGCTCTTCCACAAACCGGGCAAGCAGCCCGTGGCGCTGGCCAGCGGGCGCTTGTTTGATTCGGTCCAGATGGTTCGCATTTGGGCTCGCCGGCACATCCCGCTTCTCAGGCGCAGCCGGTTTCAACTGTTGGCGATCTCGGGCTGCAGGGAGCCCGGCAAGCACTCCCGCCTCCGGTCGGTGACCCGCCGCCGCCGCATACGCCTGCCAATCCATCCCAAACGCGCCCACCTGACACTCCCCGCGATCGAGCAATGCTTCCAATAATGCCAGGCCCAGCTCGGGTGAGATGGTCTGCATCCCGGCGATCGGCATACGGGTGGCCACCTTTCGTTCTGCGGCCGCCCCAATTTCGGTCCAGACGCCCCAATTGATCGTGAGGGCTGGCAGACCTGAGCTTCGGCGCAGGTGAGCAAGCGAATCGATGAAAGCATTGGCCGCCGCATGATTGCTTTGACCGGGACTACCCAACAGCGAAGTCGCGGAGGAGAACAGCAGGAAGAAATCGAGCGGAAGACGGCTGGTCAGCAGGTGCAAATTGAGTGAGCCATACACTTTTGCGGCCATTACGGTCTGGAAGCGCGACCAATCCAATCGATGCAATGCGCCATCAGACAGAACCCCGGCTGCGTGGATCACTCCTCGCAAAACCGGCATCGAGTGCGCCATCTTTGCCAGCAGGGAAGAGAGATCTTCTGCTTGCGAGACGTCCCCTTGGGCTACCAGGATTTCGACGCCGTTGGCCGTTAGCCGGTCAATCGTTCCGCGAGCCTCAGACGACGGAGCGTGACGCCCGAGCAGCACCAGATGACGTGCACCGCGCTCCACCATCCAGCCGGCGATCAGCAAGCCGAGACCGCCCAGGCCGCCGGTGATGAGGTAACTGCCGTCCGAGCGAAAGGCCAGGGGCCCGGAAGCAGACGTGTGCCAGGCCGTCGGTTTTTGGGTAACGATGATCTTGCCGATCGACTCGGCGCGCGACATAAGACGGAAAGCTGAACTTACCTGCCCCCAGGTGAAGACGCGTCGAGGGAGAGCGAGGAGTGTGCCGGCATCGAACTCGGCCGCCAGTTCGTGCAACATTTGGCCGAATTGCCCGGGATTGCGCGCGCACTCGGCCGCCACATCGATCACAAAATATTGAGCCTGCGGACGCATCTGATGGAAAGCTTCTTCACTCCAGATATCTCGTTTACCCAATTCAACGAAGCGCCCGTCTAGGGCCAGAGCCCTGATACTCGATTCCACCCCATCGCCGGAAAGGCTGTTCACGACCACGTTCACACCGCGGCCGCCGGTGGCGTTGAGGATTTGTTGCCCAAAGGCTCGAGTACGCGAGTCCATCACATGCTCTATACCGATCGATGTGAGGTAGCGCCGCTTCTGTTCGGTTCCCGCGGTCGCAATCACAATCGCGCCGGCTCTTTTCGCCAGTTGCACCGCCGCCAGGCCCACTCCGCCCGCTGCGGAATGGATCAGCACCGTGTCGGCAGGGCCTATTTGCGCCAACGTGCGCAGAGCATAGTGTGCGGTAAGAAACGCGCCGGGAATGCCGGCGGCTTCTTCAAAGGAGAGCCTTTCGGGTTTGCCCACAGTCATGGCCGCGGGAGCCACTGCGTGCGTGGCAAAGGAGTCCGCAGCCATTGCAAATACAGCCTCGCCGACGCCGAGGCCCTTGACCCCGGCTCCCAATGCCGTGATCGTCCCGGCACATTCTCCGCCTAGGGGCGCAGTCGGATCGGGATAGATTCCAAGCGTCACCAGCAAATCGCGGAAATTGAGACCCGTCGCGCTCACTTCGATTTCTACTTCGCCTAGCCCGGGCGGTCGTCTTGTGGATGGCTGGAACGCGAGGCTATCGAGTTCCCCGGGCCTCGACAACACGAGCTTCCGCACATGTGCTTTGCGGTCGCCGCTGGCCAGCTGGTCTATGCGCCGACCGTGACGACGACCGTATCGATAGGAGATTTCCCGCTCTCCATCGGGCGAAAACAGCTCCTCGAAGAGACGCTCCGCCTCCTGAGCCGTGGGCGTAGCCGGAAGGTCAATCCGGGTACACGAGAACTCCGGATATTCGAGCGCAATCACCCGCCCCAGGCCCAGCATTGTCGCGTTGGCGGCGTCGACTGCTTCGCCCTGGTCCGGCTGCGTGCCGCGCGTCACCAGCCAGAGCCGCGACGTCTCTGTACGTGCGGATCGGGACATGGCCTTCACCAGATTCAGAACGCTGCGGCAACCGATCTGTTGCGCCTGATCGACCCCCTGAGGCGTCAGTTCTGTGGTCAGATCGGGAGCCCACCCATCGATCGACCAGAGATGGACAACGCCGGCGAGTGTGCCCTCATCGTCGAGGCAATCCCGCAACAGCGCATCATAGTCTTCTTCAGAATCTGAACGGAGTAGGAACTGATCCTCCGCGAGCCTTTCAAAAGTCTCTCTGGGACGAACAAACAGGCATTCGCAACCTGCAGCTCTGAGATGTGCGGCAGTGTGGACGGCCAGGTTACCCCGGTCAGCAAAGATGAGCCAGCGCGGCCGGCTCCGCCGCTGCGCTGGCTCATCCTCAGCCGAGCGTTTCGCCAGGATGACCATTTGTTCAAAGATGGTTCCATCCTTTTCGCTCTCCGGCACCGTTGCGATCTCAGTAAACCCGACAGTGGGCAGCATCGCTTGCCACTCGGTCGTCGAAATGAGCGGGTAAGAGGGGCGCAAGTCGTGGTCGGTGAACTTCCACCAGCCTTCCGTCAGGCCGAAGATCAAGTCCACCCAGCGCTGCCGACTGATTCCTTCCACCATGACTAACAACCCACCGCGTGCCGTCAGGCGAGAAACGCGGCGCATCGTCTGCCGCAGGTCCCGTGTTGCGTGCAGCACGTTGGAAGCGATGATCAAGTCGAATCTTTCGCCACCGAAACCTTGCTCATCCGGCTCTTCGTCAATATTCAGCAGGCGATATTGCAGGAAGGGATATTCGGCAAAACGGTCCTCGGCGCGTGCCAGGAAAAGCGGTGAGACGTCGGTGTAGTGATACTCGGTCTGTTCTCGGGGCAGATGCGGCAGCACAAAGGCGGTCGTCCCGCCCGTTCCCGCTCCGATCTCCAGAATGCGAAGCTTTCTGGCTGCGGGGATCACGGAGACAACATCGGTGATCGCTCCTGCGATCAGTCCGTTATAGACCCGGGCAAAAGGCGCCCGGTGATAAATGGCTTCAAGGTCGCGCAACGAGCCCGCGGGGAAAAGTAGCTCGATGGGATCCTGCGTGCCGGTGAATACACCGGCCAACGCCCGACCACAGCGGGCTGTCATCGAGATCTCAGCGCCGCACATCGGCCATTGCTTGATCAACTCTTCAGCCCGATGCGCCAAATCGTCCGTCGTCGTCGGTACGCCCCGGACGATCCAGTATCCGCTCTCATCGAGGAGCACACCGTCTTCTTGGAGCATTTCCAGTGTACGACGGAACATCGCGAGATGCGCGGGCACCACCTTGAGCTCTTCGGCCAGAGTATCCGCGCGCCGCCGCTCACCTGGCGTGAGCGCCCACCCGAGGCGCCTGAGCGCGGCCGCAACATACCCTGAGGACAACCGATCAAGCTGGGGGCCGAGGGTGTCGTACGCCGCCAGCGAATGTTGCTCGCTGAGGCCCTTCAAACGGTCAGCCGCGCTGGCACTCAGATCCGACGGCGAAAAAATGAGCGGCATATAAGTCCCGGCACCGGCTGCCGTTCGCTCTCGATCTGCCAGCGGCTTTGCCTGCCATACCGGCCGATAGAACCACTCGTCAAGCGAATTAGTCTGACCCATCGCAATCTTGCCAAGGGCCGTTCGGCGTATCGGGCGCAGAGTCAACCCGTGGAGGCCGACCAGAACATGACCAGAAGCGTCCAGCAGTTCTACTTCAGCCGAGAAGGAATCGCGGCCTTCCCGCCGGACCTGGGCTCGCGCCGATCGCAGTTCCCGGCTGGGCCCGTGAAAGCACACCCGTCGAAAGCCCACCGGCAGGTACAGCGTATCGCCGCTCTCGAGCCGGACTGGCAAAGCTGCCAACACGGCTTGCAGGCCTGCATCGAAAATTGCCGGATGCAACCAGTAGATGGTTCCGTTTTCCGCTTCACTCTCCGGGGTCTGCGGCAGCCGGACCTCGGCCTCTCCATTGAGGTCGCGCGCACGGATGCGGGCGATGCCACGGAAGGATTCGCCATACCCCAATCCAGCAGTTTCGAGGCGGCTATAGAACTCTGCGCCTTCTCTCCATTCGCAGTCCTCTAAGCCAGGCAGTTTTGCTTCGGAGGTAGAATCGGCCTCTTCGAGCCCCGCGCGAGCAGTACCGACTGCGTGCAGCCGCCAGCGCGGCGGTCTGTCTTCCGGATGGTCGAGGCTGTGAAATTCGAAGGAAAATGCATTGGTCTCTCCGCCAATCGGCGACAGGATCAGTTGCAGCGTTCGCATCCCTGTCTCCGGAAAAACAAGCGCATCTTCGATCGCCATCTCCTCGATGCAGCAATCGCCTTCGCTCAATTTCGCAAGCGCGGCCCGTACCGCTTCGAAATAACCGGTAGCGGGAAAGACAGGCACCCCAAAGACGCGATGATCGTCCAGGTAGGCGGGCGTCCTGACTCCGAGCGCAACCTCATGAATCACATCAGTCAATCGCGGCGAAAGGAGGGTTCGTCCGAGCAACGGATGCCCGGTTCCGCGCGCAGGACTGACTGCTCCCGGCGTTGCCGTGGGCAACGCTCGATCAGGGGATTCAATCCAGTGCCGTTCTCGCTGGAAGGGGTATGTCGGGAGTGAGAGTCGTCGTCTTGGATAGTCGCGGTCGAAGGCCAGCCAGTCGATCTCGGCACCGCGAACATAGAGGGCAGCGAGTGCGGCGAGCAACTCGGCCCACTCTTCCCGGCCGCGCCGAAGGGTGCTCACCCAGGTCAGGTCTGTGTCCTCGAAACACTGCCTGCCCATCGCAGTCAGGACCGGGTGCGGACCTACTTCGACGAATGTCCGATAGCCCTGTTTGAGCAACGAGTCGACGCCGTCGGCAAAGCGTACCGGCTCCCGCACCTGGCGCCGCCAGTAGGCTGGGGTGCATACATCCTCAGCGGCCATCATCCGTCCTGTCACATTTAAGGACCAGGCCAGCTTTGGGCGCTGGTAGGAGATGCTGCTCGCAACCCGCTCAAACTCATCGAGCATTGGCTCCATGCGCGCGGAATGGAAGGCGTGCGACACCTCGAGCCGTTGACCCTGGATCCCGTCAGCGGACAGACGCGCCAAGGCAGACTCGACGGCTTCGCCGTCGCCGGAGATGACCGTGTTGCGCGGACCGTTCAAGGCAGCAATCGAAATTCGATCGCCCCAGCCGGCAATCGCCTCGCCGACCGGCTGCGGGCCGGCCAGGACCGCGGCCATGGCTCCGCCGGGAGCCAGAGCTTGCATCAAACGCCCCCGTGCCGCGATCAGTTTCAGACCGTCCGCGAGACTGAACACTTCTGCCACACACGCTGCCACATATTCCCCGACGCTGTGTCCCAGCACCGCTGAAGGCACCACTCCCCATGCTTTCCACAGCTGGCAGAGCGAGTACTCGAGCGAAAACAGAGCCGGCTGCGTGTAAGCCGTCTGATGCAACCGCGAGTCAGCCGGGTCACTGGAAAAGATCACCTCGAGCAGCGGCTGATCCATGTGCGGCCGAAGCAACTCCGCGCAACGGTCCAGCGACAGGCGAAACGTGGGCTGCGTGTCGTACAGCACTCGGCCCATACCGGCATACTGCGAACCTTGGCCCGTAAAGAGAAAGGCCATGCGCGGGATTTCATGGGGAGATATCTTGCCATGCGCGACCGATGGCAACATCTCACCTGCCGCTACGCCCTCCAGAAGACTCTCGAGCTCAGAGACCGTGGTCGCCCTTGCGGCCAGCCGATGAGCGAAGTGCGCCCGGCCCGTATTCGCGGTGAAGCACACATCCGCCAGGGCCAGTTCCGGGTATCTGGACAAATGGGCTGCGTGCCGCCGCACCGAATCGCCGAGCGCCTTCTCGCTTTTGGCCGAGAGCGTCAGCAAATGCATGGGCCTCGCGATTGTCTCGACGGCCGGCGCCGACTCGGGCGCCTCTTCCAAAATCACGTGCGCATTCGTGCCGCCCATACCGAAGGAACTCACGCCTGCCAGGCGCGGCTGAGGTCCTCGGGGCCACGGCCGCAACGATGCGTTGACGACGAACGGAGTGGAAGGAAAGTCAATCTCGGGGTTGCTTTGTTCAAAATGTAAGGTCGCAGGGATCTGCTCGGTCTTGAGCACCAAGGCGGTCTTGATCAGGCTGGCGATGCCTGAGGCAACGTCGAGGTGGCCGATATTCGACTTCACCGATCCGATGGCGCAATAACCGCTTCGCTCCGTGCCCTGGCGATAAGCCCGGGTAAGCCCGGCAATCTCGATCGGATCGCCCTGCTTCGTGCCGGTGCCGTGGGCTTCTACGTAGCCGATGGTCTCCGGTCCGACACCCGCGTTGGCCAGGGCCTCGGTGATCACCGCCGCCTGCCCGGTTATGCTCGGCGCTGTAAAGCCTGCCTTGGCCGCCCCGTCATTGTTGATCGCCGACCCCCTGATCGCGGCATAAATGTGATCGCCGTCCCGTCGCGCGTCGGCCAGCGGCTTGAGCAGCACCATGCCCACGCCGCGTCCGAAGATCGTTCCCTGGGCCCTGGCGTCGAACACCCGGCAATGTCCGTCGGGCGAGAGGATCATATCCTGCTGAAAGCGGTAGCCCTGGTTCTGCGGCAGGTACACAGAAGCTCCTCCGGCCAGAGCCATGTCGCACTCCCCCGAGAGCAGACTTTGGCGCGCCACATGGACCGCCACCAGCGAACTGGAACACGCGGTCTGGATAGTCAGGCTGGGTCCGCTCAGATTCAGCTTGTAGGAGATTCGTGTCGCCGGAAAGTCGCCGCCGTTGCCCAGCACGGCGCGGATATTGCCCCCCGAAAGGACGAATTCGCCGAAATCCAGCGTAGAGCGGAGGTTATTCAGCAGATAGGTACTCGTCGATGCGGCGGCAAATGTGCCGATTGTCCCATTCCCTGACGACGGATCGTAGCCGGCATCTTCCAACGCCTCCCAGGCGGTCTCAAGCAGGAGCCGTTGTTGCGGATCGATGCCCGCCGCCTCGCGCGGGCTATATCCAAAGAACTCCGCGTCGAACCACTCAACCCCTTCGATCCGGGCAGTCGCTCGCACATAATCGGGATCCGCGAGTGAGGCCTCGCTAACGCCAGCCTCGCGCAGTTCCTCTTCGCTGAGCCGATGAATCGACTCTATGCCGGAAAGCAGGTTCTGCCAGAACTGATCGACATTTCCAGCTCCCGGAAAGCGGCCGGACATTCCAATAATCGCGATATCCAGATCATCCGATGGGTCGCTCATTGGTTTCCATCCGGCCAGGGGCCTCTATTCTTGTTGAACAAAGCCACCAACGCCGTATACCCAGCTTCAGGATTCACGACGCCTCCCGCGCACCATCTCGCGCCGCCGCTCGCCACGGCTCTTGCTGTTGCCCAATTCCGGCGCGTTTCCCGTTTGCTTTACACCTGACAGATGGGCGGCCAACGTGCGCACGGTCGAATACTGGAATGTTTCGGTCATCGAGATCTTGCGCTGCAGCGCTTCTTGCAAGCGTCCATTCGCCTGACCCATGGCCAGCGAACTGCCTCCGAGGTCAAAGAAATTGTCGGTAACGCCTAATTGCTCCACTCTT
>DATDLS010000551.1:0-17811 GCA_036519195.1 Occallatibacter sp.
AAAGCCGTGGGAGATTTCAGAAAGCTTTGACCTGTTATCAAAGATCGACCCTGACCAGGCTTCCGAGGTAGAGGACAGATGGCGGCGCTCGGTTAGACTCGGCGTTCCTTATGAGAATACCTACCGCATCCTTGCGAACGACGGTAATTATCACTGGCACCTGGTCCGCGCATTACCGTTTCGGGATGAACACGGAACCATCATAAGCTGGTACGGCGTTCACACAGACATCAATACATTGAAAGAAATAGAACGCGAACTCCAGGCGAGAGAGCACCAGTTGCGGGGGATTATCGAAACGGTACCTTCGATGTTCTGGTCGGCGTCGCCAGGCGGGGAACTGGTCCACATCAATAGAAAAGTACGTGAGTACAGCGGACTATTGCTCGAGGAGTTTCGAAACCTCGGCTGGGAAACGTTTCTTCACCCCGAAGACTTCGAGGAAACAGCGAAAGCGCTCTCACGGTCTGTACAGACCGGTGAATCCTTCAGCGTAATCCATAGGCTCCGTCGTGCGGACGGAGAGTATCGTTGGCACCACGCTCGAGCAGAACCTTTGCGTGATCCTGAAGGGAAAATCATCCAGTGGTACGGTCTCTCCATTGACATCGACGAGCGTAAAAGGGCCGAAGACCGGCTTCGTCTCACCCGCGCAAAACTCAATCACGCATCGCGGGTTGCCACAGTTGCCGAACTGTCGGCTTCGATCGCGCACGAACTCAACCAGCCTCTAATGGCTGTTTTGGCAAACGCCCAGGCTACGAAACGCTGGTTAGCAGCGGTACCGCCGAACATGGAAGAAGTCGCAGCCTCTATCGACCGGGTAATTCGCGATAGCCGGAGTGCAGATGAGACGATGCAACGGATCAGAGCGCTCTTTAGGCGCGACACCTTCGAAAGGAAGGAAGCCAGCATATCCGAAGTCCTCGGTGAATCCGTCCGCTTAGTACAGGAAGACTCGAGCAAGCGCCATGTCGCGATCGAATCTGAGATTGGAGAAGAGCTTCCGAAAATCTCTGTGGACCCGATACAAGTCCAGGAGGTCTTGATCAACCTGATTACGAATGCAATAGAGGCCATGGAGGGTAGTGCTCGTGACCCGCGGTTGATTATTCGCGCCACAGCTGATCGACGAGAAATGTTAATCCAGGTGATAGATAACGGTCCGGGCTTGGACGATCCTGAAAATATTTTCGAGCCATTCATCTCTACGAAAAAGAAAGGCATGGGGATAGGATTGGCAGTTTCCCGCTCAATTGTTGAAGCTCACGGGGGGCAACTGTGGGCAGAGAACAATCCTGACTTCGGTGCCCGATTCACACTCAAACTGCCTCTGGCAAAGAGTAGTTGATCAAATTCGATGAGAGAATTGGCGAGATCGGTGTTGCGGCTCTCGCCTAGCAGGAATATGTAATTTATCAAGCGCTCATGGATTGCTACTATCACGCTGTTCATCTGCTGGAATATTTCAATCCAGCTGCCCATAACTCGACATATTTGACGACCCATGCCGCGAGATGCGGTGTGGTGGTCGACTGTCACACGAACCGAAAAGGAGCTCATCGTGCCATACCGCAGCGTAAATCCAGCTACTGGAGAAGCCCTTAAGACCTTCACAGAGCATACCGATCAGGAAATGTTTGACGCCCTGGCCACTGCGGACAAGGCGTTTGTGTCCTGGGCGGGACGTCCAATCGAAGAGCGCGCGAGGATTATCTCCCGCGCCGCCCAGCTTTTGCTCGAACGGAAGAGCGAACTGGCTAAGCTCGCCACCGTTGAAATGGGTAAGCGCATTGCGGAAAGTCGCGGTGAAGTCGAATTGAGCGCCGCGATCCTCCAGTATTTCGCGGACCATGCCGCCGAGTTCCTTGCCCCGAAGCCCATCAAGTCCGTGATGGGCGACGCCCATCTTGAATTTTCTCCCGTGGGCGTGCTGTTGAGCATTCAGCCGTGGAACTACCCCTACTACCAGCTGGCTCGCTTCGTCGGCCCGCACCTCATGTCGGGTAACGTGATGTTGTTGAAGCATGCGCCCGGCGTGCCCCAGTGCGCAGTTGCGTTCGAACAGGTTCTGAAGGACGCCGGTGTGCCATCTGGCGTCTATACGAATCTCTTCCTGAGCAACGATCAGTCCGGCGCATTGATCGATGATCCTCGAGTCAAGGCGATTGCACTCACCGGCTCGGAGCGAGCAGGAGAGGCCTTGGCATCCAGGGCGGGAAAGAACCTCAAAAAGTCGACGATGGAATTAGGTGGAAGCGACGCATTTATTGTTCTCGATGACGCCGACCTCGACCATTCTGTCGCCATGGCCATTCTTGGCCGATTCGGCAACAACGGGCAAACCTGCATCGGCGCAAAACGGTTCATCGTAGTCGAATCGATCCTCGACAAATTTCTGCCGAGGTTCGTCGCTGCGGCCAAGGAATTGAAGCTCGGAGATCCTCTCGACGAAAGCGTGACTCTCGGCCCACTGTCATCTGATGGCGCGTTGCAGTTAATTCTTCGACAGATTAATGACGCGACCAGCCATGGCGCGGAAATTCTGCTCGGAGGACATCGCTCGGGATCAGTGGGAGCTTTCCTGGAGCCGACCGTCTTGACTGGCATTACGCCTGACAATCCGGCGTACAAGCAGGAATTCTTTGGTCCGGTCGCGCTTATCTTTCCAGCCAAAGACGAAGCTGAAGCCATCGCAATTGCAAACGATTCGCCGTTTGGACTTGGGGGTTCGGTCTATTCTACCGACATTGAGAGAGCCAAACGCGTTGCCAGCCGTGTCCAGACAGGGATGGTCTTCATCAACTATCCGGATGTGAGTTGGCCTGATCTTCCGTTCGGCGGTATCAAGAGGTCTGGATACGGGAAGGAACTCTCCAATTTGGGGCTAGAGGAATTTGTGAACAAGAAGCTAGTGCTTGTTCCCAACATTCCCACGGAAAGCCATTAGTCCATCGAGTTTCGACACAGAATTGCGATCTGTTACCAAATCTGGAGCCATCGATGAGTGAGAAGCAAACGACGCTGACGGTGTATCGGGCGATCTATGACCGTTGAGGAAATTCGGACTGACTAGCATCTTGGGGAACCCTGGTTGGACCGAGCAGCCGTCCCTTAAGAAATTCCCTGCAGATTTCGAGTACGTGCTCGGTCTGCAAAATGCGTCAGCAGTAGGTATTGCCGTCGGGGACGCCAATGGTGCTTGATCCGCCACAGCCCCAATCTCGGCTGGGATTCGGCTGCGAATCGAGCGGGACCTCGAGGGCACGGCGCGAGACGGTATCTGCCGCTGCAGTCGGGGTTGCGTGCAAATCATGGTTGCAGAAGCCGCCAACACGTTGAAAGAAGTTGCCAGCTGCGAGGTCGTCTTGTTGGGTTCCTGAAGTGGCCTCACTTTGTGCCGCATCTGGGCCTTGGGCCGGGGTGAGGCTGCCCAGACCAAAGAAACGAGGCCTATCAATATTGTGCGGCCTCTTTCGAAACTGCAACCCCTGAGGAGGGCAACACCCCGCTCCGCCAGAGTTGGATCGTCAAGCGCATCGGATCGATCGCCGAACGTTACATATTCCTGTTAGTCCGGCCGAATGAAACAGAGCCTCGCGCTACCAGCTTTATGTAATAGGCGGCTTTTCAGCCGATGACTACCATCACGAGAAGCTTGGAGTGTGGTGTGAAGTCGTCGTTGTTTGTGATCGGAGGGACTCTGTTCCACATCCGTAGACCGTTCCGCAGGAGTCATAGATATGCCGCTTTATACCGCAGTCATTCAAGACGGTACCGTCTCGGTTGAGACCCAGACGAAAATTGCAGAAGGAATCACCCGAATCCACACGACTGTAATGAAGGTACCGAAAAGCTTCGTCCACGTGATCTTTCTCTCCTATTCGACGGGATCTGGGTTTACCGGGGGAGAGCAGGCTCCTACTGCCTCGCTCAATTGTGTGCTTCGAAGCGGCCATACCCTCGAAGAGAAAAAAGACATGTTGCAACAGCTTTGGGCGATGTTTCAGGACCTGACTGGGATCGCTACTGATCAACTTGCGATCTCTCTTCAGGAGATTCCATCAAGCAACGCCATGGAGATGGGCCAGATCATGCAAGCAGTCGGACACCAATAGTGCCTCGACTCCTATTCAGATCACTTAACCGGTATCGCCCGTGGAGTTGAATCATGTGCTTTTTTTCTCCGAATACTGACGCTCTGACGCCTCTGCGGTCCCATGCAACAGCAGATCGCGCCCCTGATCACCTTGCCGATGGAACGCCGGCGGCCCTCCGTGATGATTTGATTTCCCTCCTTGGCCCGACTGCGGTCCGAGCCCGCGTCACAGACTTGGTCAAATACGCAACAGACGCAAGTCCCTATCGCCTCTTCCCGCAAGCCGTGATCGTTGCTGAGTCCGTTGAACAGATCGGGAAAACATTACAGTATGCCAAGCAGAACCATCGTACGGTCACATTTCGCGCATCTGGCTCGAGTCTAAACGGGCAGTCTCAAGGAGACGACATCCTGATTGACGTTCGCAACTGTTTTACCGGGTTAGAGATCCTGGAAGACGGTCGCTATGCGCGCATCAAGCCTGGAACCATCATTAGCACCGCAAATCGCGCGCTTCTGCCGTACAGCCGGGTACTGGGACCTGACCCCGCAAGCAGCGGCGTTGCGACCATCGGTGGAGTGGTAGCCAACAATGCCAGCGGGATGACAGCCGGCACAAAGTTAAACAGCTACCACACGGTTACATCCATGAAGGTGCTCTTACCCTCCGGAACTTTCATTGACACGGGAAGTGTAACGGTAGATGGACAACTCTTTGAGCACGAACGTGAGCTCCACGAAGGGCTTCTGGAGATTCGCGACGAGATCCTCCGGGATGAGTCCTTTGCGGCGTGGATCAAGAAGAAGTTCTCGATCAAGAACACGAACGGGTATCGCCTGGACGCTTTCCTTGACTGCAAGACAGCAGGTGCGATCATCCAGAAGTTGATGGTTGGTTCCGAGGGAACGCTTGGCTACATCGCTGAAGTCACCTTCGAAACACTTCCGCTAAAACCTCTACGCTCCACCGGCCTTCTTATCTTCTCGAGTCTTCAAGATGCAGCGGCGGCGGCACCACACTTTATCGAGATGGGCGCCATGGCTGCTGAATTGATGGACGGGAGATGCCTGCATATCGCTACATCAATCCCCGAGGTTCCGAAGAGCTGGAATTTAGTAAGCGAGGAGTCGGGGTCGTTACTAGTGGAATTCCGTGCCTCAGAAACTGACGAGTTGACGAAGATGGAGGAAGACGGACTCAGGTTCGCTGCGTCGCTTAATCTTCACGAGCCTGCCCAATTTAGCCGAGATCCGAAAACGGCCGCGATCCTATGGAAAGTTCGAGAGGGGCTCTATCCCATCGTGGCTTCGGCAAGAGCTCAGGGAACTTCTTTGATGATTGAGGACGTCTGCGTTTCTCAGGATCGGGTGGGCGATGCAGCCAACGACATCCTCGACCTGCAACGTAAATTCCATTACCTCGTGAATGTCGCGGGCCATGCATCCGCAGGAAACCTGCATTTTCTCATCGGTGTGAATTTTGGCATTCCATCAGATATCGACAAGTACGCCGCATTCATGGAAGAGATGACGACTCTCATCGTCAGCAAGTATGACGGTTCCTTGAAGGCTGAACACGGAACAGGACGGAATATCGCTCCATTCCTGGAGAAGGAGTGGGGTCCGAAGGCAACAGAGTTGATGTGGCGGATCAAAAAGCTCTTTGATCCCAGAGGTCTGCTCGCTCCCGGCGTAATGCTCAACAAGGATCCGCTCGGACACGTTAAGAACACGCATACGTTCCCCGAAATCGAACACGTTGCCAACGCCTGCATCGAATGCGGCTATTGCGAGCCGGTCTGCCCAAGCCGCCATCTCACCACAACGCCGCGGCAGAGAATCGCACTGCGCCGAGAGATGATGCGGCACGAGCCAGGCTCTCCCATCCAGAAAACTTTGCTCAAGGAATACGAGTATGACGCAGTACAGACTTGCGCCGGAGACAGTTCCTGCGAACACGCTTGCCCTGTGCGGATCAATACTGGCGTCATGATGAAGCAGTTCCGGCATCTTGAACACACCCAGGGACAGGAATGGGTCGCAGAACGAATCGCGGATAGGTGGGGACTGGTTGAGCCGATAGCCCGTGCTTCGATGCTCGCGGGCAAGATTGCGGCAAAGGTAATAGGAGACGGAGCTGTACGCGGCATGTTGAACTTTGCGCGCAGGGTGATTAGCCCGGAGTTGCTTCCGAGTTGGATGGAGTCCCTACCGATGCCCGCGTCCTCTAAGCTGCCGAGGACCAGACAAGAAGGCGCAACCGCGATCTATTTTCCTGCTTGTATCAATCGCATCTTCGGCGGCTCGAAGCTGTCTCGTTACAAAGAGTCGCTTCCAGCTGCTTTCGTTACTGTCTCGGAACGAGCTGGATATCCGCTTTTTATCCCTTCCGATGTGGCCGGGAACTGCTGCGCGACTGTGTGGCACTCAAAGGGATATAACGCTGGCAACATTCTGATGGCAAATCGCGTCGTGGAGAATATGTGGCGCTGGAGCAAAGAGGGAAGCCTCCCGATTGTTTGTGATGCCAGCTCTTGCACCCTCGGCCTCAAACAGGAAGTACTTGATTACCTCACTCTGCAGAATCGCGAACATCATAAGGCCCTTACTATCTATGACTCGATCACCTGGGCTGACGAGATGCTCCTTCCGAAACTAAAGGTGACCCGGAAAGCCTTAACCGCGACGGTTCACCCAACTTGCTCAATGCATACCCTCGGTATCGATACGACACTCCGGAAGATAGCGGGTGAACTCTCCGAGAAGCCCTTCTACCCACTCACCAGTACTTGCTGCGCATTTGCCGGAGATCGCGGCTTGCTTCATGAGGAGCTCACCCGCTCAGCGACGCGCGAGGAAGCTGGGGAGGTGGCTGGCAAGAATCTCGATCTCTACCTGTGTGCCAACCGAACCTGTGAAGTCGGGATGGAGCATTCTACTCACGCGCCATACGAGTCTTTTGTCTATGCGCTCGAGGAACTGACTCGGGGGTGACAGCGTGGTCCATCGCCTGGTGATAACTGATTATTGCGAATTGGCGGCACGACTCCCCTTGAGGACGTGCCACGTGTAGGCGTTACTCAAACTGCTGGCTCTAATTGAAAAGGAGAGACGATGAGGGTACTGAAAAATGCAGGGATTTCCGCATTGCTAGTTCTCTGCGTAGGTATGGCGGTTGGCCAGGATACTGCCGACGGCGTGGATAAAGCTGCAACCAAGACCGGTCATGTCGTTAAGCATGCTGCTAAGAAAGTCGGCAAGGTTACGAAGACGGGGGCCAAAGACGCTGGTCATGGAACCAAGGTCGCGGCCAAAGACACCGGAAAAGGTGTCAAGACCGGTACGGAAAAGGCCGGTGAAGGCGTTAAGGATGCGGTTCCCAAGTAGTGAAGGATTGATTGCCAGCAATCCGGTGAGAGCAGCATGGCTCGCCGGGATTGTAAATGTGGATTCAAGGGCGAAGATCGCTGGACGAGGAGCTAGCTAGTGTTGCGCGGGGATGGTCCGGGCGTCAATCAGCCCATAATCACTTTGATTCAAGCCATGCGGCAAATTCCACGGCATGTGCTTCCCGCCGGGCATGGCGAGCTTTCTTGCTGCCCTTACTACTGCATTTTCTCGAATAGTAATCCATTCTTCCATCGTGACCTGTGCTTCGGCATCGAGCCGACGCGTTGTATCCGTGTCATTCGGTTCCTTCCTGTTACAAAGAAGCACGCATTCCTAATGACTCAGCGACATCGCCAAGCCGTTTGTCGACCGTCCATAAACTAACTGAGGGAGATATCAAACACGACGCTAATAAGTGAACATCGGTTAAACCGATGCCCTTTGTGTAGAGCCGACGCGCCTCAATAATGCGCCGGATCTCCTTCATGCTGGCTACCATGGCCTTGGGTAATTTGTCCAACGCAGCTAAGGTTCCTAGACGATCTTGAAACGAACCAAGCGCCAACTCGGCAATCACACACTCATGAGTGAGTATCTTGTTCTTGCTGAGTAGGGTACGCAGATTCGGTTGAGCACCGACACGATGCCAATAGTTAATCCAGATACTGGTGTCGGCGAGAATCATCCTTAACTCGCTTTCTTACTATGTTGCTGGCGTTTTGGAAGTTCTGACCGTCTCCGCGGTATATCAGGAAAATCCGGCATCGTGCCTTCGAGCAAAGCCAATCGCCGTCCAGCCTCAAGTTCAACCAAGGTCTTCATGGCCAGTTGAATTAGCGCTCCTCGCTCCGTTACCCCGGTATACTCCTGTGCCGTTTTCATCAGTTCATCGTCGAGTGTGACTGTAGTTCGCATAACACCTCCTTGTATCAATGATACCATCATTTGATGCTGAAGTACGCATCAGCATTGTTCAAGCTGTCTTCGAGTCAGCCGCGTGTTGCCGGAGCAGGTTACAGATCCGGTAGCACGATGCAACCACGTTGTTTAACTGCATGCCGATCGCATCCGTCTCGTACCTGGCCAGGTCTTCGAGCGCCTCGGTCAGTGGAGCGGCCTACTGTGTCGTTGTCGGCGCCATCCGGGCAATCGACAGCCGAGGATGAGCAGGAAGTCCGGCACAAGGCGGCGATCACTGAGTTGCACGAGTTCGTCATCCGCCGCTTGGCAGTTGCAGCGACCGTCAGAATACAGCTAAAGGTGATCTGGGTCCGGCATGGCTCAGCGGCTCGTCTCAAGTCAGGCGGTCGGGTCTTTTACCTTCGCCTGGCTCGGGAAAACAAGAGTTGTCAACTCCTCGTCATCGAAGGCGAAGGGGACCGAGCGATAGCGCGGATTGACTCAGGCGATGAGCACTTCGGCAGCCGTGTTCTAGCTAGCCAATGTCAGGTTTGGGCGACACAGGCAAGGCGACGCTGAAAATTGCGCCGCCATCACGGTTGTTCTCTGCCCAGAGTCGCCCGCCGTGTGCTTCAACGATAGTTCTGGAGACAGTCAGGCCAATGCCCATACCCTTTTTCTTGGTTGTCATAAAGGCATCGAATATCTTTGTGGTATCTGCGAGTCCCATGCCATTATCGATGACCTGGACAATGACCTCGTGCTCTTGTGTAACGAAGGCTTTCAGCAGAATCCTGGCTGCGTTGGCGCTCCCGTCGGTCGCTTCAATCGCGTTCGAAATCAGGTTGATAAATACCTGCTGAGTTTGAATACGGTCGACACAAATTGGCGGCAAGCTATCTTCGATGGACCAGTCAATTAGGACTTCGCGCTTGTTGGGGTCTTCATGGACGAAACGGATCGACTCTCGAAGGATGTCCAGTACGCTCTCGTCACTCTTCTCGTATGGTTCGCTCTTAAAAAGGGCGCGAATGTGCTGCATGGCCTCATCGGCTGAGCGAATATCTCTCAATATTCGCTCAATCGAGGCGTTTGTTTCCGTTAGATCGGGGGGATTGGCTGCCAACCAACGCCTGGCAGCCTGGGCATTTCCAAGCACAGCCATAAGCGGCTGATTGAGTTCATGAGCGATCGACGCTGATAATTCAGCTACGGTTGCGATTTTCGACGCCGTGCTGAGCCTGATGCTCGTATCCCGAAGACGGTCTTCTGCTCGTTTCTGCTCATCGATGTCGATCACGAGGCCATACCACTGAATGATCGTGCCCCCGGGATCATGTAAGGGTGCGCCCATCGCGTTATGCCATCGGTACTCTCCATCTAAGCGCCGCAAGCGGTGTATTACGTTGAATGACTCTCCGGTTTCAATTGCCCGGAAAAATGTCTTCACGGTCTCCTCCCGATCATCAGGATGAATGAAGTTCACCCACCGGCGATTGTCGAGTTCTTCGAAGGTAGCCCCATAATAGTCAAGGAATCTTTGAGAGAGATGAGTTGGTTCTCCGGCCGGCGAGGCTGAAAAAAGCATTGCTGGAATTGTTTCGATAATGCCAAGAAGCTCATGCTCTCTCGTTTGAAGGGCCTGTTCCGTCTCCTTCATTGCATCGATGTTCGTAAGAGTCCCATACCACTTAATGACATTTCCCTCGTTGTCGCGCAGAGGGAGATTGCGATTCAAGAACCAGTGATAGGTTCCATCTGCGCTGCGGCAGCGCAGCTCCTGCTCGACTGGCTCCCTTGCGGTCAATCCCGCTCGCCAATTGGCCACCACTCGGTCAAAATCTTCAGGGTGTATTGAATCCGCCCAGCCCCATCCCAGCCCCTGTTCCAGGGTAAATCCGAGGTAGTCCAGCCAACTCTCGCTGAGAAAATCACACGATCCGTCAGGCAAAGCGGTCCCCACAAAGGCGGGTATCGTCTCAACGAGAGTGCGAAGCTCGCTCTCGCTGAGACGGATTCGTTCCTCCGCTCGTTTCGCCTCTGTTATATCGATGACCGCCCCGGCAAGCTCGAGACCATCGGAATCGATTTCGAGCGGCCGTGCTAGAACCCGAATATACTTGACTCGATCGTCGGGAAAGAGCAAACGATGCTCGCAATCGATGGCGCCGTCGCCGGTAGAAGCTCGTTCTACGAACTCAAGGGCTAAAGTACGGTCCTCAGGGTGAGCGCGTTCCATAATCAGGTCAAGCGTGATCTTCTCCGCTGGATCGTATTCGAAGATCCGGTAGGTCTCGTTCGACCAGGCAATCTCTCCGCTGCCTGGTTTCCATCCGAAACTACCTGTTTGACTCAACCTTTGGGCTTCGGCCAGGTAGGCTTCGCGCCGTCGGAGTTCCCGAGTGAGAAGCTCGTGCTCCGTGACGTCAATGGCGCTGCCTACGATCCTCTTCAGTGTCCCGTTCTCTAAGACCGGAGTTCCAACACAGCGGATGTACCGAACTTCGCCATTCGGTCGCACAATACGTTGGATGACATCACATCCTGAAGCCTCTGCGACCACGCGCTTAATTCGCAATGCCATAAACTCGCGATCGTGCTGATGAACGCAAGCCAGGTATTCGTCGAGCGTAGGAGCGTCTCTTCCCGGATCCAGACCAAAGATGCGAAAAAGTTCATCAGACCAGTACTCAAAGGCGCCCGTAGGCTCGAAGACCCAACTGCCAATATGACCAAGGCGTTGTGCTTCGGCCAGGTGGGCTTCGCGACGCCGAAGTTCCTGCGTCAGCAACTCGTGCTCTGTAACATCGACGCCTACTCCGATTCGCTTCAGGCCGCCCGTTTCAGAGCCTGCCGACCCTACACAACGGATGTATCGGAGTTGACCGTCAGGACGTACGATTCGTTTCGTGACGTCAAACCCGGAAGGTTCCATATGCAGCTGATTCATGAGCGAAGCCATGAATTCACGATCTTCGCGGTGGACCAGCGCCAAATAGGCCTCGGAGGTTGGCGCTTCAGGGCGGGGTTCAAGACCGTGGATCAGAAAGAGTTCAGGCGACCAGTGATCAAATCCTAAGCTCGGGTCAAATGACCAGCTGCCCATTTGCCCCAGACGCTGCGCTTCAGAGAGGAAGTACTTATTTGTTTGCAGTTCTTCAACCTTTTTCCGAAGGCTGTCCTCCGCTTGTTTCCGGGCCTCAATATCAACGCTTGAGCCGTGCCACTGAATGACCTCCCCGTCTGCGTTCCGTCGAGCTATTTTCTGATGCAGCATCCAACGAAACTCACCGTCAGCTCGACGAACTCTGGCTTCCACTTCCAGTGGATTTCCCGTGGCAATCGATTCCCGCCATCTCTCGAGGAGCACTCCGATATCGTCTGGATGAACGCAGGTCGTCCATCCCCACCCGTGGAGCGCTTCCACCGGTTTTCCGACAAATTCGCACCATGTTCGATTGAAGAAATCGAGAGAGCCGTCTGGCGTGCCAGTGTGGATCAGCGCAGGAGATGAATCGAGAATCTGCCGAAGACGCAGAGTCTGGTCATCCACCGCAGCGTGCCGGTCCGAGCTCATGCTCGTATGGTACAACGGCTGGTGGCTGCCAGGACCCCTGGGGTTTCGGCGTGCACGTAGCGAGAGGGCCATCAAGACGAAGCCTCTGCGCCAGTCGTGCTACTTCCTTCTGAGCGCGGATCCCCGTTACGGCGCTCAGCAAGCCAGAGACTCTTTCGATCGATGAGGGCTGCCCTCCGTGATGCTCGTAAAGTTTCTTCCAGGCCTTGATGCCATAAAGCCTCCACTGGCCTGAGCAGATCGGGCAAGCCGTGCAGCATTTCTCGGTTACGACGCCGTCGGCGCAGTCCTCTGGTCATCGCACTATGCTGGGTTGGGATACTTGTTCGCAGATGGCCTTGACTCCGTGGCGGCGTTCCTTAGCCGGTTCAGTAGCGCGCTGGTGCTTGGAATCGGCGTACCGCTGATTCTTTTTGTTGCGTGGCGCACGCTGCTCCTCGTTCCTATGATTCATTACCTCCGCCTGCGGAGGATGAGTCCTTCAGACCTAAATGCAAAGCTGGAGCGAGAGAAAATCGTAATCATCGATCTGCTCAACTTCGAGGATGGCGTCACCTGTGTGGGGATTCCCGGAGCAATTCGAATCGATCTAATACGTCTCCGCGGTCGTTCAAGGTTGGTCATCCCCAGAGAACTGGAGCTCATCCTTTCCTGTTCCTCTGTGGGAGGGTTTAGGCGCGCTCGGGTGGCTCGCTCTTGGCCGGAAGGAAATTCCGGAGGTTTGGATATTGGAAGGCGGACTCAAGGCATGGATCAAAGAGGACTACCCAGTCACTTCAGGTCTGAGTGACCCCAAAGTACGGGAAGTCAGTCTGAGCGTTCAGGTTCTCGACTAGAGCGGGGGCTTCCTGCGATTATGGGGTATAGGCGAGCCGAAACCGACGAGAAGGTGGGAGTTGCAGAGCAAGCCGGATCCGAAGAGATCAGTGCGTCAGAGAAATTTGGAATATCCCCGGGCCCGAAACACTGCTAGCTTTTGGAACGAGGTTCACGCATTGAAAATGCAAGAAGCGGTGCAAAATCTACTCTTGGTTCTCGTGACGCTCTTCCCCATTGTGGACCCGCTCGGAGGCAGCCCTTTCTTTCTGGCGCTGACCAGGGAATACTCACCGGAAGCGCGAAAAGCATTGTCCTGGCGCATTGCCGTCAACAGTTTTTTCTTGCTAGTTGCGACCTATTTTGTCGGGACTTACGTGCTCGCCTTTTTTGGGATTTCGCTGCCAGTGGTGCAGGTCGGCGGGGGGCTGATCGTCATTGCGACAGGATGGGCCCTGCTGAAGCAGCGCGACGACGAAAAACAGGACGTACAGAGAACCGTCCAGCCGCAGGACACAATCCGCCGGGCATTCTATCCTTTGACATTGCCACTGACCGTAGGCCCTGGATCAATCTCCGCGGCGATCACGCTCGGCGCGAACGCGGCCCACCATCACGCGTACCATCCTTTGACAATCTTGGCGGCACTCATGGGATTGGCGCTGATCGCGATCAGCATTTTGCTCTGCTATGGATTTGCCGACCGGTTGGCGCGAATCCTGGGAGCAACGGGGATGACGGTGATCACACAATTGTCGTCCTTTTTCCTGGTTTGTATCGGTGTGCAGATTGCTTGGAACGGGATTAAAGCACTGCTGGAGTCACTGACGCTGCATATTGGCTGACCGAATGGGGTTGACAACTGCTGCAACATTGATGGCCATAGATAACCATAACAAGATATTTGTTATGCTTTGCCCATACCGCTAGCCGCATGGGCAAAGCAGACCGAGGTGTCGTATTGCCGCGCGCGCCGTCAGCTTGCCGGATTCGTATCCGAAAGATCCTCAGGACCGGTTGATTGGCCCGACGGCCCTTGTCGAAGGAATGGACCTGGTCACGCTTGACAGGCTGATTAAAAAGTCGGACGCGGTTCCGGTTATCTTGTGACGGATTCACAATCGACCGAACTTCGCAAGATCTCAGCGAGCGCTCCTTAGGGAGCGCCCGCCGTTCTTTCTAGGAGCCTCACCTCTTCCTGTCGCCCAACCCCTGAGGTGTCCCATTGTCGCTGTCCAGCGATCGACTCGGCGAAAACCCCGGCTTCTGCTTTCACAACGTATCTCCATGGAAGGGAGTCCTTCCATGATTTCTGGACCTACAAGTCGCCGACCTGGGATGGAGGATTTCTCGAAGTCTGGTGCACCCGGGCCCAGCGCAGCCGCCTGGAGCCGATGAAGAAGGTAGTCCGAAAGCTGCTGGCGCATGTTGAGCTATTGCTCAAGTTTCGCGCCAAAGGAGAGCTTTCAAGTGCCGCTGTCGAAGGTCTGAACAACAAAATTCGTGTGGTAACCAGACGATCGTATGGCTTTCGAACTTACAGAGCGATGGAAATAGCCTTATATCACACGCTTGGACGGCTTCCTGAACCGGAATCCACCCACGATTTCTGCTAGGCAAGCGCCTTCTGTTCGGCATTTCGAAAATGTCCCTTGGAGTGTTTGTTCCGGTAGCATTAATCGTTCTGCCAGTCGCCCTTTTGGCCGCGCCTTGCCGGCATGGCGGGCGGCGCGCGTAGCGCCAGTGGAATCGCTGCGGAGCGAATAGGGCCGATAACGGAGCATCAGTACGGATATGTCAGCATGGCGACTGGAATCTTGTGTCCTGCCACCGGGCTGAGGTCCGAGGATGCTCCCGGAGCCTGCGGCGTTTGCCAGGAGTAATCCGTGGAAGTGTGCGTAACGTAAGCTGCATGAGCGCCTTGCCCGGTCTTGAGTCATTGAGAGCCGTTTCCTGTTTCTGAGGACAAGGACGCCAACGGGCGCCACTAGCCTCGGAACTGCCCTTAAGACGAGGGGCGATTCTCATTGTCTATTCTCTCCTCTTGACAATCCAGATAAGACAGTCGTATACCTCTTGATTATCTAGGGGAGGTTGGTGTGGAGGCGAATCATCGCGAGCTGGTTCAGGGGACGCTGGAAATGCTGGTGCTCAAGACACTGGCACTTGAATCGACGCATGGGTATGGAATAGCGCTGCGCATTGAGCAAATAGGCAACGGCGCGTTCCGAGTGAACCCGGGTTCGTTGCTTGCAGCACTCAGCCGCATGGAGCGGTCGGGGCGAATTCGCGGAGAATGGCGCGCGAGAGAAAACCTCCGTCGGACCAAATATTACGCGCTGCCTGCCGCAGGGCGTAAAGCACTCGAACAAGAACGCCGCCAGTGGGACCTCCAATTCGCGGCTATGAACCGGATTCTCGAAGCCTGAGGGGAACAAATGCTGCGGAGCATGATTGCTGGTGTGCGGGCGCTATTGCATCCGGCCGAGCGCAACGCCCAGATCGAAGAGGAGCTAAGAAGCTTTTTCCAGGCCTCCGTGGAGGACAAGATACGGAGCGGTATGAGCCCGGAAAGGGCCCAGCGAGCAGCTCGGATAGAGATTGGCAGCGGCGACATGGTACGGCATAAGGTATGGTCGGCCAGCTGGGAATCGGGGGTCGATTCGTTGGTGCGTGAGTTGCGCCTCACCTTCCGTCAACTGCGCAAGTCACCGGGATTCACCTTGACTGCGGTGCTCACACTCGCTTTCGCTATTGGCGCCACCAGCGCGATCTTCTCCATCGTGAACGGGGTGCTTTTGCAGCCGTTGCATTTTCCGGACGCCGACCGTCTGGTGACCCTGGGAGACCTCGTGAGCGGGTTCAACTGGACCTCACCGGGCTTCGTGAGCGCGCCCGAAGTGGTGACGTATCAGCGCGACACACACTCCTTTCAGAGCCTTGGCGGTTACAGCTACGTAAGCTACGAGCTTTCGAGAGTTGGCCAACCAGCCCAGATCCAGGCCGAACGCATGACTCCCTCCGTCTTCTCCGTGCTGGGCGTCGATCCTCTGCTGGGCCGCGTATTCACCCCCGAGGAAGATCGGCAAAAGGCTCGGGTCGCGGTGCTGAGCTACGCCACCTGGAAGAGCCGATTCAACGGCAACCCCCACGTGCTTGGAACCACGATCGACCTTGACCGGAAGCCCTTTACTGTCATCGGCGTCATGCCCAGGAACTTCGAGTTTCCGCTCTGGTTTGGTCGCAACCGCATCTGCGAGCTCTGGGTTCCGACGAGCTTCACTGCGCAGGATCTTTCGCCGGAGAACGAGGGCAACTACGGTCTGTTGATGGTTGGGCGGCTCAAGCCTGGCGTAACGGTGGCGCAGGCGCAGGACGATACGCGGCGGGTGGCCGCGGAGATTATGCGCAGCTATCCGCCTGACCTATCGAACATCCGCATCGAGCCCGTGGTCTTTCCGCTGCATGAAGTCACCGTCCTCGATGCCCGTCCGCTGCTGCACGTACTTTTTCTCGCCGTGACCGCCGTGCTGCTCATCGCTTGCGCAAATCTGGCGGGGCTACTGCTGGTCCGAGCCATTCGCCGCCGGCGGGAAACGGCCATGCGGCGCGCCCTGGGCGCGCCGGCACGCGCGCTGCTGGGCCAGACAATGCTTGAGAGCCTCGTCATCAGCGTAACTGGCGGCATACTCGGGATTGGGCTCGCCGGCCTGGCGCTCGCTATCGGAAGAAGCTTTTTGCCGGACAACCTGCCGCTGATCGACAAGATCTCTCTGAACTGGACGGTGGCTGGTTTCGCGCTTCTGCTGGCGCTTCTGACGGGCGTGCTGTGCGGGCTGGCTCCGGGCTTCGCGGCCCTGCGCACCAACGTAAACGTCTCCCTCAAAGAAGCCGGACGGAGCGGCTCAGCGAGCGCCGCTCACGCGCGCTTACATTCGGCGCTGGTAGTGGCGGAGATCGCGATTGCGCTTGTGCTGCTGTGCGCTTCAGGGCTGTTTCTGCGCAGCTACATGAAGGTGAGCGATGTAGATCTCGGATTCGAGCCCGGCCACGTGACCACTGCCCTGTATGCCTTGCCGCAGCAAGAATATCCGACGCAGGCGCGGGTCGATGCTTTCAACAGCCAGATACTTCTCCGCCTCGGCCAACTACCGGGCGTTCAATTCGTGGGCCTGGCGGACATCCTTCCCACTGGGGGAGGCAGCACCCCGGCCATTGTCGTGGACGGCTACGTGGATCCGCGCGGACCCGGCCTGACGGTCGCCGCGTGTTCCGACGTGATCGGCGACTTTTTCAAGACGATAAGTATTCCGCTGATCCGGGGCCGCTATTTTACGGATTCGGATAATGCGAATGGCCAGCTCGTTGTCATCGTCAACCACAAGTTCGCGCAGCACTATTGGCCGAACCAGAACCCAATTGGAAAACGCTTGCGCCTCGGCACGCCGAATTCTACAACTCCATGGTTGACGGTGGTGGGAGAGGTGACCGATGCGAAGCTTATCCGACCCGACAGAGACGCCTCCCAACAGTTTTATTTGCCGGTGGCGCAAGATGAGAAGGATTGGGGCTCCTATGCAACGCCGACCGATTTGAACGGCAATGGTGGTTGGATCGTCGTGCGCTCCGCGCTGCCGCCGGAGCAGATGGAGAATGACCTGACAGCGGTGGTGCGGGCCATCGATCCGCAACTGCCGCTCAGCGACGTGCAAACCATGGAGCAGGCCGTGTCGCAGAGCGAAGCGTCGCGCCGCTTCAACACCACCATGATTTCCGCCTTCGCGCTCGCCGCGGTTCTGCTTGCCGTGCTTGGCATTTATAGCGTCATTGCCTTGTCGGTGGCTTCGCGGGTGCAGGAGATAGCGATTCGCATGGCTCTCGGCTCGCAGCGCTCGCATATCCTGCGCCTAGTGCTGACCTCCGGAGCGAAGCTGGCGGTGATGGGAGCGGTGATCGGGCTGGCGGGAGCCGCGGCGGCAGCCAGCTTTGTGCGCAGCTTCCTGTTCCAGGTAAGCCCATTCGATCCCGT
>DATDLS010000552.1:0-5628 GCA_036519195.1 Occallatibacter sp.
GACCGGAACGCGATCTTCGGGTTGTGCTTGGAAAGCACCTTGGTAATCGCCGCCGTCAACGTCGTCTTGCCGTGATCGATGTGTCCAATCGTCCCCACGTTCACGTGCGGCTTTGAACGATCAAATTTTTCCTTCGCCATAAAAGTCCCAAATCCCTTTCGTAGCTTGACTAACCATTACGACCGGGGGCGCCGGCCATCCGGCTCCAGCCCCAATTCTTCCTCAGCCTTCGGCTTGACTGACCAGCCACCCGGCCCAGAACTTACTTCCCTTGCGACCGCCCGATGATCTCGTCGGCGATCATGCGCGGCGCCTCTTCGTAGCGCGCGAACTGCATGGAATACGACGCCCGCCCTTGAGTTGAAGAGCGGATATCGTTCACGTAGCCGAACATCTCCTTCAGCGGCACAATGGCCTTGATGAGCTGCGATCCGCCCATGTGCTCCATACCCTCAATGCGTCCGCGGCGGGAGTTGATATCGCCGATGATGGTGCCCATGTGCTCTTCGGGCACGGTCACCTCGACGGCCATCACCGGCTCCAGCAGCACCGGCGAAGCCTTGCGCGCCGCTTCCTTAAAGGCGATCGATCCGGCAAACTTGAAGGCCATTTCGTTCGAGTCGACATCGTGATAGCTGCCGTCATAGAGGAACACCTTGATGTCCACCAGCGGATAGCCGGCGAGGATGCCCAGCTCAATGGCTCCCTGCACGCCCTGGTCGATGGGCTTGATGTATTCCTTGGGAATATTGCCGCCCTTGACCTCGTTGATGAACTCATAGCCCGCCCCCGGCGTGTTGGGCTCGATGCGCAGCTTGCAATGACCGTAGTTTCCCGAGCCGCCGGTCTGGCGGATATACTTGCCCTCGGCCTCGGCGGACTTGCGGATGGTCTCGCGGAAAGCCACCTTGGGCTCGCCCACGTTGGCTTCCACCTTGTGCTCACGCTTCATGCGGTCGACCAGAATTTCCAGGTGCAACTCGCCCATGCCGCTGATGATGGTCTGGCCGGACTCCTCATCGGTGCGCACCTTGAAGGTCGGATCTTCGTCGGCCAGCCGAGACAGGGCAATGCCCATCTTTTCCTGGTCGGCCTTGGTCTTGGGCTCGATGGCCACCGAAATGACGGTGTCGGGGAAGGTGATCGCGCCCAGCGCAATCGGGTGCTGCGGCGCGCAGAGCGTGTCGCCGGTCTTCAGGTCCTTCATGCCCACGCAGGCGCAGATATCTCCGGCCATGATCTCGGTAATGTCTTCGCGCTTGTTGGCGTGCATCTTGACCAGGCGGCCGACGCGCTCGGTCTTGCCGGTGCGCGGGTTCAGCACCGTGTCGCCGGTCTTGAGCGAGCCCGAGTAGACGCGCACAAAGCAGAGCTTACCGAAGGGGTCGTTGATGATCTTGAAGGCCAGCGCCGAAAGCGGCTCGCTGTCGGACGGCTTGCGGATCTCGATCGTCTCCAGATGAGAGGGATTCGGACCTTCGACCGGCGGCTTGTCCAGCGGTGAAGGCAGATAATCGACGACCGCATCGAGCAGCGTTTGTACACCCTTGTTCTTGAAAGCGGAACCGCAGATGACCGGGAAGACCTTCAGGTCGATGGTGGCCTGGCGGATGCCGGCCTTGAGCTCGGCAATCGAAGGCGTCTCGCCCTCGAGAAACTTCTCAAGCAACACGTCATCGGTCTCGGCGATGACTTCAATCAACTGCAGGCGGAAGGCCTCAGCCTTTTTCAGCAGGGCGTCGGGAATCGGTTCGACGTCGTACTGCGCGCCCATCTCTTCGTCGTGCCAGAGAATGGCCTTCATCTCGATCAGATCGACCACGCCCTTGAAATTTGCCTCGGCGCCGATGGGAATCTGCAGCGCCACGGGCCGTGCGCCCAGGCGCTTGCGGATGGTCTCGAGAACATGCTCGAAGTCCGCGCCGTTTTTGTCCATCTTGTTCACAAAACAGATACGCGGAACACGATACTTGTCGCCCTGGCGCCAAACCGTTTCCGTCTGCGGCTGCACGCCGGAAACCGAGTCAAACACCGCCACCGCGCCATCGAGCACCCGCAGGCTGCGCTCTACCTCGGCTGTAAAATCCACGTGGCCGGGCGTGTCGATGATGTTGATGCGGACATCTTTCCAGTTGCAGGTCGTGGCCGCGGAAGTAATCGTGATGCCGCGCTCCTGCTCCTGCTCCATGTAATCCATCGTCGCCGTGCCTTCATGCACTTCGCCGATGCGGTGCGTGATGCCCGTATAAAACAGAATGCGCTCCGTCGCTGTCGTCTTTCCGGCGTCAATGTGCGCCATGATTCCGATGTTCCGGCAACGATTCAGAGGTATGGTGCGAGCCACGGCAGTTTCTTCCTTGCGGGCGCCTGGCCCGCGGTTAGTTCACTTGTTGTCCAGCGGGCCGTCTCCGGTCCCTGGCCCCTTCGTCCCCGCCTGCTACCAGCGGTAATGCGCAAAGGCCTTGTTGGCCTCGGCCATGCGGTGCACGTCTTCTTTCTTCTTCATGGCCGCGCCGCGCCCGTTGGCTGCATCCAGCAGCTCGTTGCCCAGCTTGTCAATCATGCCCTTTTCGCCGCGGTTGCGGCCGTAGGTAATCAGCCAGCGAATGGCCAGCGAAGTGCGCCGCTCCGGGTTCACTTCGATCGGAACCTGGTAGTTGGCGCCACCCACGCGGCGGGTCTTCACTTCGAGCAGGGGCTTGCAGTTCTCAACGGCCTTCTTGAACAGCTTCAGAGCGTCGTCGCCGCCACCCTTTTCTTCCAGGTTCTTCATGGCTTTATAGAAGATGCCCTGCGCGGTCGACTTCTTGCCGCCCCACATCATGGAGTTCACAAACTTGGTGACCAGCGTGGACCCGTAGACCGGATCAGGAGCCACTTCCCGCTTCGCAATGTGCCCTTTTCTTGGCATAACCCTCAAAACCTTCCGCGCTCGCGCGCCTGTCTGTTGCCCTAGTCCGGATTCGAGACCGCGCTCCGGAACCGTTGGATCTTTCCCGGTCAGCGATTCGCCGGCGAGGATCGGGGCTTTGATTCAGTCCCCGGCCTCCGCCCTGCCCGCTTCCCCTACTTCTTGCCCTTGGCCGGCGCTGCTCCGCCCTTGGCGCGCTTGGCACCGTACTTTGAACGGCTCTGCTTGCGGTTGGCCACGCCCACCGAATCCAGCGTTCCCCGCACCACGTGGTAGCGGACGCCGGGAAGATCCTTCACACGGCCGCCGCGGATGAGCACAATCGAGTGCTCCTGCAGGTTGTGGCCAATGCCGGGGATGTAGGTCGTCACTTCGATCCCGTTGGTCAACCGCACGCGGGCCACCTTACGCAGCGCCGAGTTGGGCTTCTTGGGGGTCTGTGTGTAGACGCGGGTACAGACACCGCGCCGCTGCGGCGAGGCCTGCAAGGCCGGCGACGCTGTCTTGTAACGAGGGGCCGTGCGGCCCTTGCGGACAAGCTGATTAAAAGTAGGCAAAGCGAAAACTCCTTACGACCGAACCCTGCTGCTTGCATCCATCAGCCGCGCGCAGACCTTCGGGCACCTCTTGCGCTCGGACGGCATTGAACCGTCAGGGCGCAAAGAGCCCTCGAGTGACTGCTTCGCGTCTGCCTTCGTACCCTTCTCAGACGAAAACCGGGACGGTGGCCGGTCGTTCCTCACATCCAACCCTGAGGAAGCTGACTCCGTTTCGCGGTTCCGGTCCGCATAGCCCTCCAAGGTGGAGAACGCGCGGACTCCGTAGCGATTCATCCCTGCCCTCCGCAAGAAGAGAGCCATTTCGGGACTTGTCTGGCCGGCTGACTGCGCCTGGCCCTGGATCGAACCCGCGCCAATTTTCGCCTGGCCGGGTCGTCCCTACGACCCCTTCCGTTCGGACACACGGAAGAGGGCGTTCTTGCCGAACCTTCTAACAATACCAAGAAAGCGGGCGGGGGTCAACGAAATCGACCTCGTCCAGGTGAAATTTTCACTCGATTGCTGCCCGATGCGGTCCCTTTTGGGGTTTCTGCTCGTTCCGAGTTCCTGTTCGGGGTTCCTGCCGGCTTTGTCCCGCCCCCGCCGGCGCCCGTGAGGCCGTTTTTTTGCCGCTCAGCTTAATTTCCTTGGTCGCCGGCGATCTTGCCAGAGCGGGGACAAGCAGCTGCAGCGAGGTTCGCGGCCTCGGGCATCGCCGACGTCAGTATCCTGAATCGCTGGTTGCGGCCCGCAACCGGACCCGGCGCGAACGCCGGTGCTCGGCCTAGCAATTCACCATCACTGCCGAGCAGCCATCCCTGGCCGGCTTCCACTGCACAAGAAAGCTGGTGACCGAAGCAGATTCCATGCGCCGCATGGGCGCAAACTGGCCCGTCGTCTGGCTGTAAAGCAGCTTGCCCCGCTCGCTCAGGACCGCCAGCGCCGGCACGCCGCGATCGAGCGGCACCTGGTACCGGGCAGCAATGTCCTGGTTCTCGTCCATGTGGCCGATGTTCACGTGCACCAGCACGTAGTTCTTCTCCAGGATCGGCAGGTTCTGGGCATTGTGGAAGTAAATGTCCAGCACCTGGCAGTCACCGCACCAGTTGCCGCCAAAGTCGATCAGGACGCGCTTGTGCGTCTCGGCCGCGGTCTTGAAGGCCGCCGCCAGGTCAGCCTTGGCCTCGACCGGTTGGGGATAGATTTCGCGGTCAGCCGAGCGGGCGCTCGCGGCGCCCAGGGCCAGCAGTAAGGCAAAAGCAAGCAGCTTGGATTTCTTCAAGGGAAACACCTCTCGAGGGTCCGGTACCGATCAGCCAGCGCAGCCTTCACAGCCCCCTGATTCAGGATGCCACAAAGGTGCACAGTGATTCCATTTTCGTAGCAGTCCCCACCGCGGTCCGGGCGTTTATCCTTGAGACGGATGGGAAGTCACGGAGACGTTCGCAATCGGCTGGAGTCGGCCACGTTCCCCGACCTGGGAGCAATGATGGAGGGCTATGCCCGCTCAGCAGCCGAGGTGGCCAAGCGGGAATTCAAGCAGAAGCTGGATTTCAGTTCCGAATCAATCGATGCGCTGGACGATATTCTGGTGCTGGTTGGTGAAAGCCCGGAGCTGGACGTCGACTTCGAAGCCCGCCTGTGGGGCAGCTACCTGGGAGAGGTTCTGCGTCGCCGCTACGCCGGCGGGTGGGAGATGACCCAGTACCCCGGCGGTATGGTTGCCGTACCTGCCGTCGATGTCCGCGGCTCGCGCCTGTTTCCTCTGATGAAGGTCTACCGCCGCCTCACCGTCGGCGAAGAAGAAGACCTGCGCGCCTTTTTTGCCATGGTCACCGAGCGCCTCGGCAAACCCGCCCAGGTCAACTAGCAAACGCGTCATCTCGCCCCTCGCGCCAGGGTCTCGCCCCCGCTTGGCCGCCCTCGAAGATTCTCCTCTGCGCCGACCTCCGAAGGGCAACAGGAACCGAAGCGGTCCGGTCACCTTCGCGGTCTGGTCACCTTCCCTGATCCCGCATCCCCGCATGGCAGCCGCCCCCCCCCCCCGGGCGGCCGTACTTAAAATCGAGGCCCCCCAAGAGGCTGCACCGGTCGACTCGCTTTGTGCGACAATGACAGTTGAGAATGCGTGCCCGGATTGGCTGGCGCGCGGAGGATGAAATGGGCGATCTACTTCAG
>DATDLS010000553.1:0-29415 GCA_036519195.1 Occallatibacter sp.
GGGTCGCCTGTGCACCGCGCAGGACCAGTTCACGGGTCGCGTTCTTCTCAGCATTCGACTCGGGAACGGTGATGTGGATGCCCGAGCCCGAGATCATGACTTGTTCAAGGAAGTAGCGATCGCCATATTGATTGAAGACGACTCGGCTGCCGCCGTTGGCGTGAGCCGGCCCCCACGCCGTCTGGACGACGTGGATGGCTGCGCCCGCATCGTTTCGAATGAGGAGGATATCCGGGCTTGTCATGATGAGAGTGTAGACGCCGCGTGCGAAGTGCGCCGTCCCGTAATCGAAGGAGAAGGGCACATTGACACGTGCGATCGGGCGGTCCTGGGCGCGCAGCGAGGGAGCTACAAAGGCTACGGAAACGAGAGCGGCAAGGGCGATGGTGCGGATAGCGGATTTCATGGTGATTCCTCCTGAGGAAGGTGGCGTGAAAACCGCCTTCACTGAGGAGTGCGTCGTGGCTGGGAAAAAGGGGCAAACCGGACAGAATTATTATTTGCCGACTATGTTTCTGTCCCCACTTCGCTGTCTTTACCGGCTGTCTCCGGTGTGGCCGCGCCTGGGTTGAGCTCATGGAACAGAAAAATGCGGGCGAGCGACCAGTCGCGTTTCACGGAGCGCGGAGCCACATCGAGCATGGTAGCGATCTGCTCGATCGAGAGGCCGCCAAAATAACGGAGCTCGACGACGCGAGCCTGGCGTGGACTTTTCGCCGCGAGCAGCGCCATGGCCTCATCGAGAAACAGGATTTCATCGAGCCGTTCGGGAGAAATAGCGAGGTCGTCATCCATCTCGACGCGGCGAAGACCGCCGGCGCGGCGCTCGGTCTTATGCCGGCGGGCATAGTCAACGAGGACTTGGCGCATGACGCGGGCAGCGAGGCCGACGAAATGGGCGCGGCTGTCCCAGTGAATGTCTTCGCCTGCAAGGCGGAGATAAGCCTCGTTGATCAAAGCAGTGGCTTGTAGCGTATGGTCGGGCCGCTCGCGACGCATGTAGGCCTGGGCGAGGCGGTGGAGTTCGGAATAGACCAGCGGCAGAAGGCGCTCGGCAGCGCCTAGGTCGCCTTCGTGCATCGCTTTGAGAAGCTGGGTGACTTCGCCCGGGGTCGAGTCCATATCTGTCCTCACCACGGACATGGTAGCGTGGAAGCCGAATCACAGCACACCAAAATTCTCGCCCGGTTGGGTTTAGGCCAAGATGCCGGCCGGATCCCGAGCCCCCTCCTCCTGAAGAAAACTCCAACTGAAGGAAAATACACCTGCTAAAAGGCATGCTTCCGCTGATTGGCCGGGTATCTTACTGAAATCATCCTTTGAGAATCCCCGTCTCGGGGCACTCTTGACAAGCGATGGTCGAGCGTCTACCATCATCGAGGTTTAGGGTAGATTGTCTTCTATGACGAAGCAGCCACAGCAACAACGCACGGGCCTTCTCCAGGGCACTCTTGACATGCTCATCCTGCGAACGCTTCTCTATGGACCTGCTCATGGCCATCAGATCGGCAAGCACATTCAGCGGACCACCAACGATTTTCTGCAGATGCAGCACGGTTCGCTCTATCCAGCGCTGCACCGCCTGGAACAACGAGGATGGGTGAGCGCCAAATGGGAGACGGCTCCCGACCGCAACCGGGAATACAAATACTACCGATTGACGGACAAAGGCAAGAAGCAGCTCGTCGTCGAAGAATCACAATGGAAGCAGATGGCAGATGCTGTGGGGCGCGTGATGTGGCCCGCCGCTGAGGAGAGCTGAGATGAGATGGTGGCAGATCAGGAAGCGAGATGCGGACCTGGAGCGGGAGCTTCGGTCTGATCTAGAGCTGGAAGAAGAAGAGCAACGGGAGAATGGCTTGCCGCCACAAGAGGCTCACTACGCCGCTCAGCGCGCCTTCGGTAATACGACTCTCATCAAAGAACAGACCCGCGAGGCTTGGGGAGGGATGTGGATCGACCGGCTTCTGCGGGATCTGCGCTACGCTTTGCGTCAACTGGCTAGCGCGCCCGGGTTTACTCTGACCGCCGTTCTTACTCTGGCAATCGGCATCGGCGGGGTAACTGCGGTGTTCTCAGTTGTCCTGGCCGTGCTTCTGCGACCACTGCCATTTAAGGATTCTGGGAGATTGATTAGCCTGCATGAACACATCGAGGGAGATTCGCACGACCTGAGTGTAACCGCACCCGATGTGCTGACTTTTGAGCGCGAAAGCAAGGCTTTTTCCGGGGTTGGGGGTTTCGTCGGATCCGGATACGAGTTAACCGGCGCGGGTGCTCCCTTCAAGGCCCGCGCGGAACGAGTCACCGCCTCATTGTTTCCCTTGCTCGGCATTGATCCAATGTTGGGGCGCACTTTCACGCGGCAGGAGGATGACGACGCTTTACCGGTGACAGTGATCAGCTATGCGCTGTGGAAAGAGCGCTTTCACTCCGACCCGAACGTGCTAGGAACAAAGGTCGATCTGGACCGAAGGCCGTACGTCATCGTTGGAGTCATGCCGCGTAGCTTTGAATTTCCGTTAGACGCTGGCCGTCTCAGTCACCGTGACCTATGGGTACCCATGAGCTTCTCACCCGAAGAAGCGAAGAGTGAAGGAGATAACTTCGACTATAGCGCGATAGCCCGCCTGAAACCCGGCATCACAATGTCGCAGGCACAGCAGGACGTGGACCGTGTGATGGCAGGAATACAGGCTCAATATCCGGCTAAGAGCGGTGTGAAGCTTCACGCTGGCTTTGTTCCTCTCAGGGAAGAAGTGATCCACAATGCCAGGCCGATTCTTCGCATCCTGTTGGGGGCAGTGGCACTGATTCTGCTTATTGCCTGCGCCAACTTGGCCAACCTGCTGTTGGTAAGGGCCGCGAGCCGCAGACGCGAACTGGGAATGCGCATGGCCTTAGGTGCTGCCCGTAAAACGCTCTTCCGGCAGCTTCTAACGGAAAGCTTGGCCTTGAGTTGTCTGGGCGGTGCCGCCGGTACGGCTCTGGCCGTTGTTCTGGTTCGGTTCGCAGCGGCAAAGCTTCCTGACTCGTTACCGAGGGTGTCGGAGATCGGGGTGAGCTGGCCGCTCCTGTTCGCCGCGGTGCTCCTGACAGGCGCAACCGGTCTGCTATGCGGACTCGCGCCTGCCATCCAGAGCACGCGTGGAGACGTGCTGGATTCTCTCCGGGACGGAGGAAGAGGTGCAGGTCACAGCCGAAGGCAGTCTCATCTCAGGAGCGGTATGGTCGTGCTGGAGGTTGGATTGGCGATGGTTCTCCTTGTCTCGTCAGGTCTTCTCCTCCGAAGCTTCGCGAAAATGCTGGCGGTGGATCCCGGGTTTCAATCTTCGCATGTACTGACTGCTTCTCTTGCGCTTCCTACGCTCGATTATCCGAATCAGCAAAAGGTGGACACATTCTTCGCAAGCCTGCAGCGGAGGCTCGAAAGTGATCCGGGGGTGAAATCGGTGGGGTTTTCCTCAAATATTCCCATTGTCGGCCAAAACTCGGGACGCATGATTGCACCCGAAGGGTATATCGCAAAGCCCGGCGAAGGGATGACCCTCGCGTCAAATTACCTTACGCAGGGCAACTACTTTGAGGCTATTCGCATTCCGCTGATCCGCGGTCGCTACTTTGGCGTCTCCGACGACCAACCGGGCACGCCGCTTGTTACTGTGATCAGTCAGTCGCTGGCAAAGCGCTACTTTCCAGGTAAAGACCCAATAGGGCTGCGGATCAAAGTGGGTCAAGACTTCGCTTCACCCATGCCCACCATGACGGTGGTTGGGGTGGTTGGCGATATCAAACAGGGAGCCCGCGACGAAGCCATAGTTCCGCAGATGTATGAGCCTCTTGCGCAAGTCGCTCGTGACCTCGGGCCCTTCGCAGCAATGATAGGCGTGGTTGGCGATATGGACCTCGTCATTCGAACAACGGGCGACCCCGCTGGACTTGTGAACGCTTTGAACAGCACCGTGCATCAACTTGACCCACTGCTCCCGGTCGCAAACGTCAGCACAATGGACGAAATTGTAGCTGCGACAGAGTCATCGCGTCGCTTCAACACAGTCATTCTGACGAGCTTTGCCGGGATTGCGCTCTCGCTTTCGCTGCTCGGCATTTATGGAGTGATGGCATATTCCGTGTCGGAACGGACGAGCGAGATCGCGATTCGTATGGCGCTCGGTGCAACACGACAGAGCGTTTTGTTGAAGACGCTGCGGCACGCATTCTCGCTGACTGTACTCGGCGGAACAATAGGGTTGGCCGCATCGCTGGGACTGACCCGATTGCTCTCCGGTCTGCTCTACAACGTGAAGCCGCTGGACGTATCCGTGATGATTAGCGCACTCATCTTGCTCTTCGTCTGCTCGTCATTGGCGGCCTTGATACCCGCACGTCGGGCAGCCTCTGTCGAACCGATGCGGGCATTACGAAGCGAATGACACGGTGACGCTGGGCTACAAGTAATGTGACCCGTTGTGAATGGAGTCGAGATGAACTGGTGGCAGACTGGGAAAAGGGACTCAGACCTGGAGCGGGAACTGCGGTCCGATCTGGAACTGGAAGAGGAGGAACAGCGGGAACGTGGACTGTCACCAGAGAATGCCCGATACGCAGCTCGGCGCGCTCTCGGCAATACGGCCCTGATTCGAGAGCAAACTCACGAGGCATGGGGTTGGGCGCCATTCGAACGACTGTCGCAGGACGTTAGATTTGCGTTTCGTCAGTTCAGCAAGAGTCCGCGCTTTGCCTTTGTCTGCGTCATTACGCTGGCCCTGGGGATTGGCGCCCAGACGACCATCTACAGCGTTGTGCATGCCGTGCTGATCGATCCGTATCCATATCGCGGCGCCATGCGGATGGTGCATCTTCATCTTTACGACAAAGATCCCGCCCCGTACGATTTGGCTCTCGATGGTCCGCAGTTCGTCCAGTTTGCCAAGTCTCCGGTACTCGATGGCGCCGTTGCGGAAGATGTGTACACCATGGCGCTCACGGACGCCGAATTGCCGGAGCAGCTTCAGGTTGGACGCATGTCGCCGAATGCATTCGACTATTTCGGTGTTCCGGTCCTGCTCGGGCGCGAATTTGGCCCGTCGGACAGCGACAAGGTTGCCGTGCTCAGCTACTCCTTTTGGAAGTCGCATTTTGCCGGTCGGGCCAACGTGATCGGCCAGTCACTGCCATTGGATCGGCAGAACTACGCGATCATTGGCGTAATGCCGCAACGCTTTGCGTGGATGGGGAGTGACCTTTATGTTCCGCTGGCATACTCGAGCGATCCCGGGCGGCCGGCCAATGTCTATGCGCGGGTACGTCCAGGTGTAAGCGATCAGTTGGCGGAGCAAGCGCTGCAACCGATGCTTTATACCTTTGCGAAAGAAACCCCGGCGAACTTCCCGCAAAAATTCAAGCTTCATCTGGTGCACATAAACGAAATTGCGATCGGACGATTCAAGGGTTTCCTCGTTGTTCTGTTCCTTTCCGTTTCGTTTCTGCTGGTGCTGGCTTGCGTAAATGTCGCGATCCTGCTGCTGGCACGCGGAGAGGCCCGGCAGGCGGAGATTGCGATGCGCAAAGCCTTGGGCGCAGGCCGCCGCCGGATCGTCAGGCAACTGCTCACCGAGGCAGTGCTTCTCTCTGCGGCTGGCGGATGTCTGGGCGTCCTGGTGACGCTTGCTGGCATCCGGCTGGTGCAAAACCTTATTCAGCCGCTGCCCTCAATATTTCCGCCCGAGGCCGAAATTGTCCTCAATCTTCCCGTCTTGATGGTCAGCGTTGGCATCTCGGTTCTGACGGGAATCGTGTGCGGCTTGTGGCCCGCAGTGCGCCTCTCCGGCACCGAGTTACGGCAAGCCTTTGACGGCAGCGCGCACAAGCTTGCCGGAAGAAGGGGCACGCGCAGCGCGCATACGGTGCTGCTAACGGCACAGGTGGCTCTGACAATTCTGCTGCTGGCGTGTTCTGGGGCAACGGTGCGCAGGCTAGTGCAACTCGTGCACGCCGATCTCGGCTACGAACCGCAAGATCTGGCATCCGTGAACCTGGTATTGCGTGAAGGCTCGCACGATCAATGGGCAGATCGCATCCACTACTTCGAGCGGATTCGCGAGTCCATCGCAACCGACCCGAACGTGCTGTCCGCCGCCATTGGCAGTCTTCCGCCGAGCATCATCGACTCCACGCCTGTTGCCGTACCCGGGCTGATGGGAGCCTCAGGCCAGGTAATAGCGCAGCAGGTGAGCCCTGAGTACTTTTCCACGCTGCGAATTCCGCTCATCCTCGGGCGTGTATGGACGGCAACGGAAGCGGCGCACGCCGCACGCCTGGCGCTCGTCAATGAAGCGATGCGGCGCCGTTACTGGCCACATGCCAATCCCATCGGTCAGACCATCGTGCTGAACAATGGTGTCGCGAATGGAAATGCATGGAGGGCGGTTGCTCCCGGCGACGATCAGCACTTCCTCGTCATTGGGGTCGTCGGGGACGCGCCGAACAAGGGGCTCGGTGAAGAAGTCTCTCCGGGGGTCTATGTCCCCTTCACAATGATGCCATTTGATGGGTTCACCGTCGTGGTTCGCATACACGGCGATCCTGTCAGCTTGCTGCGCGCCATCAAGGAACACGTGCACAGCGTTGATCCAGGCCAGGCAGTAGGCGACCTGAGAACGGCAACCGATCTGCTGGAAGGCGATAGTCTCGGCAGGGAACGGTTCGTCGCCAGACTCTTCAGCAGTTTCGCGTTCCTTGGCCTAGCATTCGCGGTAAGTGGTCTCTATAGCATTCAGTCCTATCTGGTGGCGCAAAGGACGCGAGAACTGGGATTGCGAATTGCCCTGGGGGCACAGCGATCGCACATCGTCGACGAAGTCACCAGGGAGTCCGCGCTCTCGGTCTTGTCCGGCACCGGCATTGGCATTGTTCTTAATCTGGCGCTGAGCCAGGTATTCGCCCATTGGACAAACGGAAATGCGCGAGACCCGGAGATGCTGGTCGCTATCGTTGTGCTTTTGTTGTCTGCGGCTGCGCTCGCGTCTGTGGGGCCGGCGCTCGCGGCAACTTCCATCGCCCCGACAGACGCTTTAAGAGCGGAATAGAAAACGCTTAAGACCTGACTGGAGTCATATGCCGGTATCTTCCGGGCGTTATTGAGTTCTACGGCTGGGTTGATACGGCCTACGGCAATCTGAAGCCTTCTCCATTAGAAGCGCCAGGCCGATTCCGCGATTACCTCGATAAGCACGGTCGATTAAGTAATTCAAAGGGTCAGTCCTCGGTATCCTTTCGAGGGGCTCAGCACTTTGTCGAGTCTCTTCAAATTCGGAACGAGACCGCCGGCGCCGAAAGGCCCCGGCAGACGACACAACCGGAGTTGGTCTGTCTATTTGAACAATGGATGCAAGCTCACCGTGGCGTGCGGCCAGCAACCCTGCGGAATGATCAATCCCATATTGTTGATTTGCGAACAGCCATCGGCGAATATCCCGAACAGTGAACGGCGGATGTGGCAGCCAATCGTTGTCCTTCTCTTGCATATGAGCGGGTCTCTCCCCGCGTCACACTGCTGCGATGGTGGTATTGGAGGCAACAGGCGACATCCGAAAGGTATCACTCGGTGCGTTCAACCTCAGCCTGATTCTGCGCAAGAGGTTGGGCGCGGGTACGCCAGGAGAGCTCAAAAAACCGGGCCGCGGTGCCCGCTTTACGGCTTTTCTGGTTGCTCACATGCCCGTATCGCCCCCATCGAGCTGGACGACCGAGAATTGGCCGCGTCATGGCAACTCAGAGCGAAAACCGCTCCGAAAGATCCCGATGCCGGAACCTCTGGGATTTACGCACTTCCACCACAGGCTGCTATGCGAGTACAAACAGGCTGAGGACACACGATTTCGGTGTCCTCAGCCGCAGAGTGAAAAGGGATCGAAATTCAGGCCGCGCCGGATGGGTCTGCTTCGACGATGATGCCGCGCGATTTATAGAAGACAAACCCTGCCATGAATAGAAAACCGGTGCCCAGCAGAAACAGAGACGAAGGTTCCGGGGTCGGCGTGATTCGGGCAGTGATGGGGGCGCCGCCTTCGCCAACGGCCGGGTCAAACTGCCAGGAACCGTTGAACCAATCGTTCCAGTAAAAGGTGCCGTTAAGCTCCCACAGATTGATTACGCCGCCGCCGGCAAGCTGAAACAGCAACCCGTTGGTATCCAGGGGCGCGCCAGTGGCGCTCGCCAGATCGTCGTACGTGTAGTTGTACCCGGCGCCCGCGGTGTAGATGGCATCGCCCGGTTCACTGGGATTGGTGATGATGCTGGCAGCTTGAGAATCGATGATGAAGGTTCCCCCGGTAATGTCGGTCCAATCACCGCCGATTGCGGTGCCGGTAAGAACGCCGCTGCCGGTGAAGCCAACGCCGCTGACGCTGAAGTTGAATGAGCCGGCTTTGGCAGCCGGTGAAACCGCAAGCACCGCTGCGATTAGGAAAGTAGCAAAACGAGTCCTGTTCATGGTTTTCTCCAAGTGCCTTCTGCGCAGGTACGTCCCCGGGATGAACGAAATGCATGGGCCCCGGGGGGCCCATGCCGGAAAGCGACTTACCTTGTGTGCCAGCAGTAACGAGCGAGATTCACGCCTTGAATCTCCGCACTCCGGGTGCGACTGCGGGTCTGTCAGGAGAGCGTTGAACCTAGCCCTTGCCGTATGCCGGCTGGTGCTCGACGAGCAACTTCTCCAATGAGCGTGAATTCACTGTAGGCGGAGCGATCAACCAGTGCTATAGCTCTTTACAGGAACCTGGCACGGCTCGAGGGGGATTCTTGCTGCCTGGACATGCGTCCTTAGTAATAGTTACCTGCCGGAAACCCAATTCGGGCCTGGCACATCCGTTCGCACCGCAGGCGGCGATGCCCGCAGGGCTATCGTGCGGCATGGGTGGGAAGTAGCTGAAACGACTCGAGAAAGCGGGAAGTGTCGTCTGGCGGGGCGTTCAATGGGCTGGCGACGATCATTTGATAGAGAACGCTGCCAGCCAGATAAATGCGAGCCCTAAGGTGTGCCGTGTCGCTGTCGGCCTCAAACTCCACACCCTTGTTGGTGCCCAGCGGAACGCTTCTCTCGCTGACCAGGTGGGCCTTCAGGTTGTTCACCGCACCCTTTTCGGCGTTGGCGATGAGCGTTTCCGGGTCTTTTCCCTGGGCAGTCTGACCGTAATCGCAGACGGCCGCGATGAACTCGGCTGATCCCTCCTCGGAGTCGTAGGTCCGCATTTCAAATTTGCCTGCGTCGGTCAGTATGTCCTGCTTCTGGACCTTGGGCTGAGATGGAAACGAGGCACTGAATCCATCTGCGGGGTAGGGATAGGGCTTCCAGTCAAGCGCCATCGCCGTGGGACTCGCGACCGCCGGGGTGCGCGGCAGTAAATTAAAGGACTCGAGAAAGCGCACCCCGTCCGTAGACCGTTCCTGCCGCGGAGTGGTCACCATGGCCTGATAGAGAACGCCTCCGGCCAGCACCATGTGCACGGAGAAATGCAGCTGGTCGCTTTCCGCCTCAAACGCGATGCCGCGGTTGGCGATCGCCGGCGACGGATCAAGAACAATTTTCTTTTCGCTGACCAGGTGCGCGGCCATGTGGTCCAACGAGCCCTGTTCGGCATTGGTCAGCAGCTGCTCAGGGTTGGCGCTGACGCCCTTGGCCCCATAATCGCATACCGCAACCGAGAGAGCCGTCGAGCCCGATTCGGCAGTATACGAGCGCAGCTCGTATCTCTCCCCGGCGACGGGCACGCTCGTCTTGCTCACGTCCGGCTCGGTGGGGAAGTCGGCGCGAAAACCGTCAACAGCGGAACTGAAAGGCTGCCAGGCGGGCGTTTGCGCGGCCAGGGCCGAGGCGAACGAGAGCGATACGATGGTGATGGCGAAGGGGACGAAGGGGATTTTATTAGCCGTCGAGGGCAAGCGAATCGATCTCCTGGCTCACGAAGAGCTGTTGATTCGATGCGCGCGCCGCCGGTCGTGATGGGAAATGCGGCCGGTTTTGTCGCGACCGGGCGAATCGGGACCTTTTTCGATCGCGCATGGGCATCCTGGGGCCGGGTGCCGGATGCGCCGCGGTGGCGCTCTCGGCGGCATGATGAATGGTATCGCTTCCACGCCAGCAAATACGCGATTTTCTGGAGTTTTACCCTGCAGGTTTACCGCTCCCGCGCCCGGTGTGTAGGATGGTTTTGATTTTAAGAGGAACAAACCATGCGACCCAACTTCAACCTGATGAAGGCCACGCTGACTGGCGCCCTGGGCGGACTGCTTTTCGGCTTCGACACGGTGGTCATCTCCGGGGCCATTGATGCGCTGGTCAAGCTCTACGGATTGGGCGCGCGGGGCGAGGGCTTTACCGTGGCCATCGGGCTGGTAGGCACAGTGGTGGGCGCGCTTGGCGCCGGCGTGGCGGGGCAAAGGCTCGGCGGCCGTGAGGCCTTGCGGCTCACCGCGATACTGTACATCGCTTCCGCCTTTGGCTGCGGGCTGGCCTGGAATTGGGAATCGTTCCTTGTCTTCCGTATGATTGGTGGCCTCGGGATCGGCGCATCGTCGGTGCTGGGCCCGGTGTACATTGCTGAACTGGCGCCGGCCAAATGGCGCGGACGCCTGGTAGGCGCCTTCCAGTTCAACGTGGTCTTCGGCATCCTGGTCGCCTACACATCGAATTACGTCATTCGCACCATGCATCTTGGCGCGACCGAATGGCGCTGGCAGGTCGGCGTTGCCGCCCTTCCGGCAATCGGCTTCCTGGTGCTGCTGTTCGGCATTCCCCGCAGCCCGCGCTGGTCCGCTTCGCAAAATCGCATCGACGAAGCGCTGGCAGTGCTCAAGCTGATGGGCGAGCAGAACCCGCAGGCCGAGCTCGAGGACATTCGCAGTGCGCTGGCTGAAGAGCACGCCTCGGCGCACGAACCGGTGTTCCGCTGGAAGTACCGCTATCCGTTGTTTCTGGCCATCTCTATCGGCGCCTTCAATCAGCTGGCCGGCATCAACGCCATCCTCTACTACCTGAACAGCATCTTCATGGCTGCCGGGTTCAGCCAGATCTCCGGCGACCAGCAGGCCATCGCCATTGGCGCGACCAATCTGCTGTTTACTGTCGTGGGCATGTCGCTGATCGACAAGCTGGGCCGCAAGACGCTTCTTCTGGTCGGCGCGGCCGGCACCGCCGGCTGCCTGGCCGGAGTGGCCTGGATCTTCGCCACCAACTCCCACCAGAGCGCGCTCGTCTGGATTTTGATTACCTACATCGCGTTCTTCGCGCTCTCGCAGGGCGCGGTGATCTGGGTGTACATCGGCGAAGTGTTCCCCAACGCGGTGCGGTCCAAGGGCCAGGGCGCCGGCAACGCCAGCCACTGGATCATGAACACGATCATCGCCATGTTGTTTCCGGTGCTGGCCCTGCGCATGGGCCGAGGCGCGCCGTTCGTCTTCTTCGCCATCATGACCGTGGTGCAATTCATCGTGGTCCTCTTGACTTATCCGGAGACCAAGGGCCAGACGCTGGAGGCGCTGCAGCGGCGGCTGGTCAAGGCGGACTAGCCCAGAGCTACGCCCCCGGCTCGAGTCCGGTGTTCTATATAATTTAAGTGGATGGGTGCGCGCGGTTTGCGCGCTGGTTCAAGGTCACACGCGCGAGGTCAAAGATGATGGATCAGGCAACGGTTTCGCGGTCCAAGCACGGCGAAGACACCTCGAAAGAGGTGCGCGCTCAGCAAGCCGAGAAGCAGTCGCCACTGGAACTGTTCAACTCCCCGGAGGCCAATGCACTTCGTGCGGAGATCATTCGCACCGGTCGCAAGCTGTGGGACCGGCAATACGTCGACGGCAATGGCGGCAACATCAGCGTGCGCCTGAGCGCAGAGTTTGTGCTCTGCACGCCGACCATGCTGAGCAAGGCCGATCTGGAAACTGCGGACATTTGCCTTTCCGATCTCAGCGGCAAGATTCTGGCCGGCGACCGCACGCTTACCAGCGAGCTGCTGCTGCACCTGGAGATTTATAAAGCCAATCCCAAGGCCAAGGCCGTGGTGCACTGCCACCCGCCTTATGCGACCGCCTTTGCGATGACCGGAACCGTGCCGCCCAATGGACTCATTCCGGAGTACGAAGTGTTCATCGGCCCGGCTGCGGTTGCCCCGTATGAGACGCCGGGCACGCAGGCCTTTGCCGAAACCGTGCTGCCCTTTGTGCATGAGCACAACACCATTCTGCTGAAGAATCACGGAGTGGTCTGCTGGTCCGATACGGTCACGCATGCCGAGTGGCTTTGCGAAATCATGGACAACTACTGCAAGACCTATCTGATCGCCAAGCAGATTGGCCAGCCGCTCGGCGCGATTCCTGACGACAAGATCGACGATATTCTGCGCCGCAAGCAGTGGATGGGGCTGCCCGATGCACGCATGGCACGGATTGGCGGCGACCCTCGCGGTGCCGATCCTAAAAACACGGCGGAGATTGTGGAACTGGTCAAGCGGGTGACCGGCCGGAGGGAAGGGCGATCGTAGTCCCAGATCGCCGGCCAGACCGGCCCATCCGACCGAGCGGGCGCAGCGCCTGCCGAAGCCCTCAGCAGCGACTTCCATTCATCCCACAAGTCTCGATTCACCGCGCTCAGGTGAAATCCGGAACTTCTGTCCAAAGAACACGATCCACCTTCGCGGCCCGGTCAAAAACCGATTCCGTGTTACACTGGGTTTGCGCTCAGTGATTTGGACGTGAGCAGCGGATTGCCTTCACTTAAGGCAAATTTGCCTGGCACAGATTTTTCCCCGAAGCCCCTCGAGCGTTTACCCATCAGTCTCCCACCCGGAGACTTCGCATCGGACGAGCGAAAGCATTCTGATGCGAGGGTTTGAGCTTTCACGATCCTCTGTGTGCCTCCTTGATTGGACTGGCTTATTGGATCGAGCTCGAATCGAACCGGGAGACGCAGTCAGAGATTGATTGCCTTGAGAGCTGGGTAGCCGGTCGGCAATGTGCCGCCTGGCAAACTGGTAGCGTGTGGCAGCTCCGGGCCTCCAGCGTTCTTTTGTGGAACGCAGACGGGCCAGTCCCAGGGACGTTTTCGGTTCTCCCTTACGCAAAGTTGAAGAGCAGGCCCGCGCCTGAAGTGTGTTTGTGCGCGCCTCATGACCGGTTCCGATTGCAGGCCGCGGATGAACCCGCTGCTCGCGGAGCCCAACAGGATAGAAAAACATTTTGATCACTCATTTTTCGCAATTCACTCTTTCCGCCACGCTCATGGCGCGGCTCAACGCCAACAAGTTTGAAACCCCCACACCGGTTCAGGCGGGCGCCATTCCTCCGGCGCTCGAAGGCCGCGATGTGCTGGCCACCGCGCAGACCGGAACCGGCAAGACCCTCAGCTTTTTGATTCCCGTCATCGAGCAGATGCAGAAGGCGGAGACGCGCGGCGCGCAGGCGCTGATTCTGCTGCCTACCCGCGAGCTGGCCATGCAGGTGGAAAAGGCCTTTCGCGCCATCCGCACGAGCTCTTCGCAGACCGTTGCTCTGGTCGTCGGCGGGCTTGCGGAAGGATCGCAGCTGGAGGCGATTCGTCGCGGCGCGCGGCTCATCGTGGCCACGCCGGGACGCCTGGAAGACTTCCTCAAGCGCAAACTCGTCCGTCTCGACGGAGTAAAAATTCTCGTCCTTGACGAAGTGGACCGCATGCTCGACATGGGCTTCCAGCCGGCCATTGCGCGCATTGCGGGCATGCTGCCGGAAGTACGCCAGACGCTATGCTACTCGGCAACGCTCGAGGGCGCGGTGAAGGATGTGGCGCGCAGGTATCTCAACAACCCTGCGCGCATCGAGATCGGATCGGTCCTGAAGCCGGCCGAGAACGTTGAGCTGCGCACTTTTGAAGTGGAGCCGGACAAGAAGCAGGAACTGCTCGAGCATCTGCTTGAGGCCGAGACGGGAAGCTTCCTGGTTTTTGTGCGCACCAAGCATGGAGCCGATCGCGTGGCGCGGCGCCTGGCCAAGTCAGGCCACTCGGCCACGCAGATTCACGGAGACCGCACCCAGTCGCAGCGCAACGCCGCTTTGCGCAGCTTCTCTGAGGGGCGTCATCGCGTGCTGGTGGCTACCGATGTTGCCGCTCGCGGCATTGACGTTGCCAACGTGGCCCACGTCATCAACTTCGATCTGCCCAAGGTTGCCGAAGACTTTGTCCACCGCGTTGGCCGTACCGGTCGGGCTTCCGCGCACGGCGTCGCCTCCACGTTTGCCGGCCCTCAAGAGCGCGGCGACTTGCGCAAGATCGAACGCACCCTGGCAATCTCGATGAAGCGCTTCCGCGTGCGTTCTTCCGAAATGACGGCCGCCTAACCCCCTGCGGGGGACCAGACGCCGCTTACCGGGCGTTGGCCCATCAATTGACCCGAAGGATGTCACCAGCCTGGGAGCCCACTTTCGGCGCATTTTTATAGCGCCGAAGGTGGGCTCTGGCCAATTCCAGGGGTTATCTGCCCGCATTTCCCCATCCGGATCACCCTTCAGGACAACTCGATTCCGCGCCGCTCCTTGAGCCCCGCCCAGCCGCTATGATAGGTGTTTTGGAAAGGCGACTCATGCGCGTTTTTAAAGTCATTCTGCCTCTCGTTCTTCTTGTGCTTCCCGCCTGTTGTGCGGAAGCTACCTCGAGGCCCCTTGAGGGATCGCTTCAACCGGCCGTGTCTGATCCTTGGGGTCCGCCAATGACCGACGCGGAAAAGGCCGCGATGGCCGACGCCGTACGCAGGGAAACGCTGCACGCGTGGGACGGCTACAAGAAGTATGCCTGGGGCCACGACGAGTTTCATCCGCTGACCAAGAAGCCGTTCGACTGGTACGGGCACACGCTGTTGATGACGCCTGTCGATGCGCTGGACACGCTCATCGTCATGGGGCTAAAGCCGCAGGCCGATGAGGCGCGCGAACTGATCGATGCCAAACTCAACCTGGACCAGGATATTTACGTCAAGGATTTTGAGATTACAATCCGCTTGCTGGGGGCGTTGCTGTCGAACTATGAGATGACCGGGGACAAGCGGCTGCTGGAACTGGCCGATGAGCTGGGCCGGCGCATGCTGCCCATGTTCAACTCGCCGACCGGCATGCCGTACGAGTATGTGAACTTGCATACCGGCGCGGTGCGCGGCGCCAAGAGCAACCCCGCGGAGATTGGCAGCCTGCTGATCGAATACGGCACGCTGGCGCGGCTTACCGGCAAGCAGGAGTACTACGACAAGGCCAAGCACGCGGTGGTGGAGTTAAATCAGCGCCAGTCCAAAATTGGGCTGGTGGGCTCGGAGATCGATGTGGAAACCGGCGCGTGGAGCGATCCGACCTCCGGCATCATGGGGGGCATTGATTCCTATTATGAGTACCTGCTGAAGGCATCCATTCTGTTTGGGGATCAGGATTGTGCGCGGATGTGGGCCGAGAGCCGGAAGGCGATCGACAGGTATCTGGCCGACCGGCGCCCTGACGGGCTGTGGTTTGGCTATGCGGACATGAATACCGGTGCGCGCAGGCAGACGTTCTATGGTGCGCTGGATGCGTTCTATCCTGCGGTGCTGGTGCTTGGCGGCGATACAAAAGAAGCTGCGGATCTGCAGGAATCGAGCTACCGCATGTGGCGCCTGGCCGGCGTTGAGCCGGAGCAATTTGACTACGCGAAGACCGAGATCACGGCGCCCAACTATGAACTGCGTCCGGAGATCATCGAGTCAAATTATTATCTTTACCACGCCACTCACGATCCCAAATACCTGGCCATGGGCAAGACCTATTTCGATGCGCTGCTGAAGTATTGCCGCACCGATGAGGGCTACGCGGCGCTGGCCGATGTGCGGACCAAAAAGAAGAAGGACTCGATGGAGAGCTTCTTCTTCGCCGAGACGATGAAGTATCTGTATTTGCTGTATGCGCCGGAGTCGACCCTTAGGTTCGATTCGGTCATCTTCAATTCCGAAGCGCACCCGATGAAACGCAGCCTGGGGCTCAATTAGTCTTTCGCCTTCACAGCCTGGGGAAATGCCGGCGATTGGAAGGGGCACGGCTTGATTCGCGCCGCACGCGAATCAAAACAGCGTCGGGCTCTGGACAGCCCTTGAGGGATGGCTTCGCAAAGTTCCGCAGAAAGCCGGCATTTTCCCGCGCCTCTGTTCCGGCTCAGAGCCCTACCTGATCGCCGCTGCCCGCTGGCGAAAATAATCCCGCCACAGCATCGCAACATCCCACACCAGTTTGCAAGCCACAATGACGAAGATCAGCTCGAAACTGGCATAGACGTAATGGTTGATGATGTTGAGATTTCGACCATTGGCCGCCACCTCCGTCGCCGGATCCTTGAACAAAAAAAGCACTTGCCCAGGCGCACCAAGCACAAATCCAAGCGGAATGATCCCCATTGCCTGAAACACAATCTGCCGCAATGGCTGCGGTCTCTGCCACCTTCCGTGCCACAGACTCTCAAGCTTCCAGCCCACCTGCACGATGTTGAGCGCCACCACCGCCCAATAAAACTGAACCCACACCGGTGCCAGATGTTGGGGAAGGGAATTTACATACCAGGTGCCCGGCCCCAGGATCAGAAAAGGATGCTGCGGAATCAGAAGCAGCCACACCAGCCAGAGAAATCCAAAGATCACTTCCGCCACCGCTTTGGCATAACTGGGCGGCTTCTTACCAGCGGTCTGCGGCTCATGCTGCGTCAGCAGGGAAGGCGGCCATAGTTCGGAGAGCGGGCCCAGGGTGTGCAATGGGATGAATCGATGCATCATTGCATACTCGATAGCCGCGAAGATGAGCGTTATCCACGCGGACGTAATGAGTAGAACCCCTGGGATGCGCAGAAATGCAACCAGCAGGGTGTCGGTGTCGGGCTGCGGGGCGGCAAAGAACCGGGCAACCGTCACGATGGCATAGATGATCATGCACCAGGAGCAGGCCAGCTTCAGCACATGCCGGTAGGTGGGGAAGACGGCAGGGCCAATGAGGTATTGCTGCGGCTGATAACCGGCAGCAACCTGGATGGGTGGACTGAGCTCTTTCACCCACGCCTCGGCTTCGGCCGCCCTCATGGGCCGGCCCAGTGTTTCTTCTCTTTCTTCCAGCTGCGATTCAAGGTTGGCGCGCAGCTCGGCGAGGATATCGTCCTGCCGCTGCCAGGGCAGGTGCTTCTTTACGGCTTCGAGATAACGATCGAGATATTCCATAGCGTATTCCTTGCTTTTCAGAGATTGGTGGTGGTTTCAAGAGTCGCGGCAATGGAGGCATTGATGGCGCGCCACTCGGTGAGCAACTGGGCGAAAATCTGCTCGCCATCCGGCGTCAGGCGGTAGAAGCGCTTGTTGCGCTTTTCTTCCTCGCGCCATTGGCTGGCCAGCACGCCCTGCGCTTCCAGCCGCCGCAGCAGCGGGTAGAGCGTGCTTTCGTCGATGACCAGACCGTCGTCCGCCAGCGCTTTGCGCAGGGTGTAGCCATAGCGCTCCTGGCGGAGCTGAGCCAGCACGGCGAGGGTCAGGCAGCCGCGACGAAGTTCGAGGCGAAGGTTTTCGAAGAGGTTTTCTGTCAGAGTCATGCTGCGCCTCGTACACTGTACATTACATACTGTGCAGCATACAGTGTGTGGCGTCAAGTATATTCTAATATTTCTTTTGTCTACCCCTTGACAGCTTAGGAGAGTCAACGTAGATTCCTAATCAGCTTAGGGATGTTTCTTCAGGGAGTGATTTACTTGACCGATCAGGCGCAGCTTCTTCCCGGTACTCTCGATCTGCTCATTTTGCGGGCGGTGTCTCTTGGCCCGCTGCATGGATACGGCATTCTGCTTCGCATCGGGCAAATCTCCGGCAACGCGCTGTTCGTTGAACAGGGAGCGCTCTATCCGGGACTGTTTCGGCTGGTCCGCCAGGGGCTTCTCAAAGCCAGCTGGGGAACGTCGGAGAACAACCGCAAGGCCAAGTTTTATGAATTGACCATTGCCGGCCGCAAGCGGCTCGAAGAAGAGACTGCCAGCTGGAACCGGCTGGCCGGAGCCATTGCCGCCGCCCTGTCGCAGCAACCGGAGGAAGTGTGAAAATCTTCGATTGGCTTGGCTTTCGTTTGGTCTCCATCTTTGAGCGCTCCCGGATCCATGCCGAGATGGACGAGGAATTGCGCTCGCACATCGCACACCGCGCGGATGACCTTGAGCGCTCCGGCCTGTCCCCTGCCGAAGCTGAACGCCGCGCCCGCATTGAGTTCGGCGGCAGGGAGAAATACAAAGAAGAGATTCATGCCTCGATGGGCGGCCATTTCATGGAGACCGTCTGGCAGGATGTACGCCTAAGCTTGCGCACCCTCGGCAAGTCTCCCGGGTTTCTGGCAGCATCGGTGCTCACGCTGGCGCTTGCCATCTGCGCCAACGCGGTGGTGTTCAGCGTGCTGAACGCGTTTCTCCTGCGCCCGCTCAATGTAGCGCACCCCAATAGTCTCTACCAGTTGCAACGCGCCAATGAGGCCTCATCCTACCAGTCATATCCTGACTACATTGATCTCCGCGATCGCAACCGCAGCTTCGACAACGTCATGGCGTTTACCGCCGATCAAGTAGGGCTGGACACCGGCGAGGGCGATCCATCGGAAGTCTGGATCGAGGAAGCCAGCGGCAACTACTTCGACGCGCTGGGCCTGGAGCCCTATCTGGGCAATTTTTATCACGCCTCGGACGAACATGGTGCCAACAGCGCCCCGTACATCGTGCTGAGCTACGAGTACTGGCACGCTCATTTCAACGCCGACCCGAGCGTAGTCGGGCGCGAGGTCCGCCTCAACCGGCATCCCTTCACCATCCTTGGCGTTGCGTCGCCCGATTTTAACGGGACTCTGCTGTTCTTCAACCCGGCAATGTTTGTGCCACTTGTCGACCATCCGGCGCTGGGGACCCACGATCTGACCACGCGCAACGATCGCTGGGTCTTCGACGTGATTGGTTATTTGAAGCCGGGCCTGACTCCGGCGCAGGCAGTTGCCGATCTGAACCAGATCGGGCAGTCGCTCGAAAAGGCCTATCCGAAAGACGAGAGCGCGATGGCTTTCACGCTGACGCGCCCCGGCCTCTATGGCGATTACCTCGGCCGGCCGGTGAAAGCCTTCCTGGCCGGACTGATGTTGCTCACCATGCTCATTCTGCTGGCCGCGTGCGCCAATCTCGGCGGCCTGTTTGCCGCCCGGGCTGCGGAACGCTCCCGTGAAGTGGCCCTGCGCCTCGCACTCGGTTCCACGCGCACGCGCATCCTGCGCTCCCTGCTCACGGAGGCGGTTATGATTTCGCTCGCCGGCGGCGCGGTCGGATTGGCAGCCAGTGTAGCGTTGCTGCGCGCGCTTACTGCGTGGCGCCCCTTCGTCAGCTGGCCCATCCACATGGCCGTCAATCCCGACGCCAAGGTGTACGTCGTGGCTCTGCTGCTTGCTCTGGCGAGCGGGCTTCTGTTCGGCGCCGTTCCGGTGCGCCAGGTTCTCGACACCAGTCCGTATGAGGTGGTGAAAGCAGGTTCCGGCGGAAGTCGACGGCATCGGCTCAACGCCAGGGAGATTCTGCTGGCCCTGCAGATTGCCATCTGCGCGGTGCTGGTGGCCTCCTCGCTGGTCGCGGTGCGCGGCCTGGTCGCGTCGCAGCGCGCCCCATTCGGATTCGATATTGACCACACCATGCTGGCCCAGGCTGACCTCGGCATGGCTGGATACACAGGCAACCGCGTGCCTCCGATGCAGAAGCGGCTGATCGAGGCAATGGAGGCTGTTCCCGGCGTGCAAGCTGTGGCGCTGGCCGATGGGGTGCCGTTTGATATGGGGATTGGGGGCGCCATGGTCTTCCCCGAAAACGCCTCCGATCTGATCCTCGCGCACGCGATCGCCGAACCGTACCTGTTTCGCGTGTCGCCGGGGTATTTCCGCGCCGCCGGAACGCGGCTCCTCGCAGGCAGAGACCTCTCCGGGCAGGACAGCAAAGATACTCCGCGCGTTGCCGTCGTCAATGGAGTGTTCGCGCGCCGGCTGTTCGGCTCCGCCGATAGCGCGATCGGCCACCTGTTCAAGCTCAAGGATGGAACGCGGGTTGAAGTGGTGGGCATTGCCGAAGACGGCAAGTACGACAACCTGACGGAGGAGCCGCAGCCGGCCATGTTTGTTCCCATCCTGCAGATGCCGAGCGCTGCGACGACCCTGGTAGTGCGCACAGGTTCCTCGACCGGCAATGCGGCAACGCTGCTGGGGGCGGCGATGCGCAGGGCGCTGCGGAAAGTCGACCCCGCCATGCCGGTGATCATTGAAACGCGTGCGACTCCCCTTGAAGTGGCGATGTTCGGCCCGCGCATGGCGACGGTGTCGCTGGGCGTTCTGGGCTTGATGGGCGGGCTGCTGTCGATTACCGGCATCTTCGGCATGGCCGCCTACTCGGTAAGCAAGCGGCTCAAGGAACTGGGCATTCGCATGGCCATGGGCGCGCGGCGCACCGAAGTGCTGCGCGCCGCACTCGGGCGGCCGGTGAAGCTGTTGGCCGTGGGCTCGGGAGCGGGGGTTCTGCTTGGCATTCTGGCGGGCCGGGTGCTGGCGTCCATTGTGTATCAGGCCAACGCGCACGATCCGCTGGTGCTGACCGGGGTGGTGGTGGCCATGGCGCTTCTGGGACTTGTGGCTACGTGGATTCCGGCGCAGCGGGCTCTGTCAGTTAACCCGCTGGTGCTTTTGCGCGAGGACTGAGGCTCCCGGAACTGCCAGTCTGGAGAGGTGAGTTGCGCGAGGAGTCGCCTTCACCCCAACCCGACCTGCGTACCACAAGGCGGGGTGCGGCTCGAAGGGGGTAGCTGTCTCGAGCTTTTCGGGACGTGACTCGCGACGGTTGCGACGGACATTCCACAGGGCAATCGCACTTCGAATTTCGCCGCGCGCATAGACATCTGCCCCGTGGCGCCCTGACGGAGTAACTTCGAGACAAAGCAGATTTTGCAAGGCAAATATTCCGTAAAGAACAATCGAGGCCGGGAGACATTCTGATCTTCGGTGCGCATCCTGACGATGTGGCGTGGGGGGCAGGCGGAACGTTGTTGACACTGAAAGCCGCCGGCACTTCATTCGGCATTGTGGATCTCACCCGAGGTGAAATGGGATCTCGAGGTACCAGTGAGGAACGTACTGAAGAGGCGGAGGAGGCCGCAGCTTGGATGGGTGCCCGATTTCGTGAAAGCCTCGGCCTACCTGATGGCGGAGTCCTCGATTCGGTAGAGAGTCGTAACAAAATTGCGATTGTTATCCGGCGATCGAGTCCGAAGCTGGTGCTAGCTCCCTATTGGGAAGACCGCCACCCTGACCAAGCAGCGACTGGGCACCTCGACCTCCGCCGCCTGCGCCAAGCTCTGCCGGAAGAATGGGGGGATCGGGAGCAGGTCAAATTCCTGCTCGGCCACTCCTCGCTCCAGACTTCCGAACGCTATCTCGGTTCCGAGCAGGAGATCGCCGTTGCCGTGAAGGACAATTTGGGACTGTGAGCGAAACGCTGCCCGTACGCGAATCGCCAATTCACTTTTCAGACCCGGTCAGGGACAAGACAACTTCACGGAAGCTTCTATGACTATTTGCGCGGCAAGAGTCTTGACGCTCAAGGCTGGTTTGTCACGTCTGAACCTGCAAATATTAGTGATCCTGATCACTACTATTTGCAGAATGAATATGGGGCAAACTTCGGTGGACCGATTCCATTCTCTCGCCCGTATGATGGTCGCGAAAAGAGTTTCTTTTTTCTGTCGTACGAAGGCCTCAACCTGAATCAGCCCACCCCACAAGTGTTCGCTTAGGCGCCGTAAATAAATTACGCTGTCAAGTTCGTTATTAGTGATGGATGTGACAAACAATATTTAGGAAAAACGACATTCCTCAAGAGAGTGCTAATGTCCCTAAGCTTAGCACCGGATTTCACCATGCAGTAGGGGCTTCGGGCAAACCCCGCTAGGAACTCAGACCAAACCACGAACTTCTGTCGCTATTCGTTTTGCAAACTCTAGTCCGAAAATCGCTTTTCTTCGGTGAAATCCTTCTTCGAAGGCATAGATATACCGTTGGATCAAAGGCTGCGTATTAGCCAAGAAGTCAATCCTTGAGACCGTTACCTCGCCTCTTGAGAGCCAAACTGTCCTCTCATCTGCACTTTCATAACTACACTGGATCTCGCCGAGGGTCGCTTCGGGAACTCCGAACCGCCACATCGAAAGAAGGTGGGAGCCGAGTTGCAAGGAGGCGACCGACCCATGTCGTCCCGGACGGTTGATTTTGAAGATTCCGTTAAATCTGCAGCCCGATCCGTTTCGAAATTCTTTACACCAAGCACCGATCTCATCGAGCATGCAGTACTCGTAGTGAACACTCAAGATTCGACCCTGTTTTTTCTCTAAGCTCATAAGCGACTCAGTGACTTCGGGTGTGCAGAGCCAGGGACATTCGGCGATCACATCTAAACCAGAAGACATAGCGGCAGCAGACATTGTCGGGATCCACGACCCGAACGGAAGACATAGCCACGCAACGGATGCTCCGCTGGTTTCCATGGCCTGCGCGAGACGCGTTTGATACTCCCCCACTGACTCGCCGACACCAATCCGTGTTTCGCCAAATACAGCCACCTGCCGGCGTTCGCTCTGCAAGACACGATGAATCAACGAAGCCCATCGGCCTCGTCCGACGACAAGGTAGTATGGCGTTTCAGGCACGACTTGAGAGTCTCTCCAAGACCATGTTAGCCGCTTTGACTGCACCGACTACTTTGCCAGAAAAGATATGGATTTCACTTGGATTGGGCTCCAGAACGTATAGAGTTCGTCGGTCGTCTGCGGGGCTGTTCTCGACAACGCGGATCGTGAACCGAGATCCGAGATATTTGGCTTCTTTCGAAGCTGGAACCGCTAGGCTTGAATCCGCGCGCAAAACTTCGAACCTGCTGAAATCAACCAACTGGAACTCCCGTTGATTGAGAAGATTAGCGAACCTTGGAAGCTTCAACTCGTGAGGGTCTGTTGTCGTCCAATGATTCGTATGTTTTGCCGAACCAAACTGCGAGTAGCTGGAATTTCCGTAAGGATCAAAGGCAGTAAAGGGTCCATCGATAATGACTAGCGATATGCCCCTAAGTTGAACTGGCAATTCTATGAGTACTTTTTCCGCAATTTGGTATTTTGCCGGGCGGAAGATGCCTTGGCTATGGCTTAGGCCATATGTTGCCCAAACTACGATTTCAAAATCGCTTTCTTGCGGCGTAAATTCTTCCTGTAAAAACCGAATATTTAAATGGCGGATACGCTGCTCTATGATAGATCGCAAAACGTCGACATCGTAAATTTGCTCGTTCACTTCATAACAGCGAGCAATGAAATCGAAATCGATCCATTTCGGTTCAACAATCTTCAGCGGCAAGCGAAATCTATCCATTACCGCCTCAAAAACGTCCGGAGGCGTTCGCGATCCGTGCTGCGGAATCGCGTAGTAATGCTGGGTGTTCTTCACAACGGCTGCTTCGTAGGTCTCCTGAAACTCCATACGAGCTTGAAGTGTCTCATCGATCGTTTCGGGGCTCCGAGGATAGTGATATCCCGAATGTATGCGTAATTGATTAATTGACGAAGTGGCACGAAGCAGACCCAGTCGATCAAATAAACTGACGTCGTGCCCATTTTCAGCCAGCAAGATCCCAATCGTAGAGCCGTATATGCCAGCTCCAACTACCGCAACTCTCATGTGATGATGTCCTTGTGTAACAATATGATTGCTTGTCGTCCCCAGTTTCTTGCGATAGAGAAGAACGGCAGACAAGACACCATCTAACTTTTTCGCGTTACCTCTTCCAGTAGGCCATTGCGAATAGAGTAGTTGATACCCCGCCACTTGATTGTGTTGCGCGAAAAGCTCACCAACCAGATGCCAAAAGCCGTGAGATCCCAGACAGGTATTAAAATCATTTTTTTCCAGGTCAATACGCAATTTAACAGATGCCTTCCGAGCAACCAGGTCATAAAAATGCGAGTCGCTGCGAACCCCCCAAAGTAAAATACTGCAATAGGCCAAGTACGGCCAATGCCGACTGCTAGAACAGCCCACGGCAAGCCCCAGGTGAAAATGAGACCGAAATGACCCCAGGGTCGCATCATCCGCATCACAGTCATCCACCTCAAACGCTTTAACAGCAAATCTTCGAGGGACTTGAAATCGGGAACGGCCTCTACCACGTAAGGCAACAGTACGACTTCATAACCCTGCTCCGCAATGGAGCGGCCCACGAGAAGATCATCTGCGGGACGACTTTCAAGAGCTTCATAACCGCCGAACGATTCAATGGCCTCACGCCGGGCAAGTATTGTCTGACCAAATGCGAACTTCACCCCATCCAGCTTCCACGCAACCATAATGCCCGCGAAGAAATCGGAGGTCATACCAACAGATTGAAGGAGCTGCACCCCAGACTTTTCGGTCGCGGATCGATAGAGGCAGGTTCCTCCACCTACCTTCGAATCCCTAAAGGGCGAGACCACCGTCCGAAGATAGTCCGGGCGAACGCGAACATCGTTGTCGCTTATGACGAAGAGATCGTGCTTTGCTTCGTGAGAGAGCCGAACCAGCCTGGCCACCTTGTCGTTAAGGGCCTCGCGACCAGACCCTAGAAGTATTCGAATACTTCTCTCAGGAAAATCTAGAATGAGCTTCTCAATGATCGGCAAGGCTGCATCGCCTTCATCGACGCAGAAGACAATCTCATACTCGGGATAATCTTGACGGCAAAAGCTCGCATAGTTCTGATAGTCGTCCTCATCCAGGCCTTTAACAGGTTTGAGGCAACTCACCGGTGGAGTGAAGGTCGAGTCGTAGACCGTTGACGAAGCAGCCCTCAAGAATTTGATCGTGCTGTAGATCGCAAGGAGGTAGTAAATGAACGGGATGGCTGCGCCTGCCAGAATAGCAGTTTCTGATAGCTTCCAGATTGTTGTACCCTCCAATCCTGTGCGTTGACAGCCCTCATCTGCAGAGCGCTTCCACTGAACGAGGGCCCACCCGTTCTGTTCGGGGAGTCGAAGCAGACCTTGCGTGCCGCCTACGGTCCGGTTCGAGCCTGCAGGGTACACTGATTCAACGCCATATTAAATGAGCGCGCCCCTCTGTGCCAACATGAGTGAGACAAGTAGGGCCTCAACAATTACTGTAGGGCGGGGAAAGAAATCTCACTTTGATGATCACAAGCAAGACACGTACTTCTTCCGCTGCGTTCGCAGCTTCGAGCGTAGCGGAGAAGCTGCCAACGCAGCGGGCGCCCCGGTGCCGAGGTCTCGGCCAGCGGTTCCCGATTCCGAAGTGGTCGGCCGCCCTCGCCGGCGGAGCTTCACTGGCGAGTATAGGCGCTCCATCCTCGATCAGGCCGATGCAGCTCAGGATGTCGGCGCCGTGGGTGCTCTGTTGCGGCGCGAGGGGTTCTACTCCTCGCACCTAGCCACCTAGAGGGGGCAGCGGAAGCAGGGCGGGATCGATGTCCTCACACCCAAGAAGCGCGGCCCCAAGATGGTGGTCAGTCCTTTGGTCAAGGAGAACCGCGAACAGCAGGCCATCATTGCCCGCTTGACCAAGAAGCTGAAGAATGCGGAGCTGATCATCGAGGTCCAAAAAATGTGGCCGCGCTGTTGGGCAATCCGATTCCGAACATCCAAATCGACGAGGAGAACTCATGAACGCCGCCTTGGAACTGAGCGAAAGCGTCGGCAAAGCGGTTGCCTGCCGCGCCCTCGGTATGCCGCGCGCGACGCTCTACCGGCGCATGCTGCCTGCTGTTCCGCGCCCGGTTCGCCCCACGCCAGCGCGAGCCTTGTGTGGCGCCGAACGGCGGATTGTGCTCGATCATCGGCACTCGCAGCGCTTCTGAGACAAGGCTCCAGCCGAAGCCTTTGCCACGTTGCTGGACGAGGACATCTATCTCTGCTCGATCCGCACCATGCATCGCATCCTGGTTCAGAACAAGGAGCTAAAGGAGCGCCGTAACCAACTGCGGCCTCCGCAGTACAAGAAGCCTGAACTGCTGGCCACCGGCCCCAATCAAGTCTGGTCCTGGGATATAACGAAGCTGCTGGGACCGGCCAAGTGGACTTACTTCCACCTCTATGTCATCCTGGATATCTTCAGCCGCTACGTGGTGGGCTGGATGGTGGCGCCCCGCGAAACCGCCGAACTGGCCAAGCGGCTGATCCCTGAGACATGCGCCAAACAGGGCATTGTTTCTGGCGATTTGACGATCCACGCGGACCGCGGAACCTCGATGACCTCCAAGCCGGTGGCGTTGTTAATGGCCGATCTGGGCGTGACAAAAACCCATAGTCGGCCCCATGTCTCGGACGACAACCCGTACTCGGAGAGCCAGTTCAAATCTCTCAAGTGCATGCGCGATTTTGCTGAGCGCCACGGCTCCATCGAGGACGCGCGCGCATACTGCCAAACATTTTCCCGGTGGTACAACCAGCAGCACCACCACAGCGGGATCGCCTTGCTCACTCCCGAAATGCTGCATTATGGCCGGGCCGCAGAGGTCATCGAGCAGAGACAACTGGCTCTGGACGCGGCCTATGCTCGCAACCCCGAACGGTTCACTCACGCCCGACCAAAGCATCCGCCCCAGCCCGCCGCGGTCTGGATTAACCCGCCAATCCCAATACCAACACCAGCGACAGAAACAATTCGACACTAAACTTTCACGCCACTTGTCTCAAACTCGTTGACACGTTCCGCGCCGAGGTTTCCAAAGATGTTCGAGATCAAAGAGGAAAAAGGCTGGATAGCGTCTCTCATGCTCGTGCTTCTGGCAGTTGGGGTCATTTAAATGACCAGCCCTATTGCTCCTCCGTCGCTGATGGATGATGTCGATGCGGTACAGGCGCAGATCGCACGCACCATGTTGACTTCAGATGACTGGGTGACTGCAAGACTTGACGGTGTCCTTTATCTCGAGATATTCCCCGTCATTTATTGGCTTATGGCCATTGCCTACAAGGTATTTAGCGTGCACGATTGGGCCGCACGCATACCCATTGCCTTGTCCTGCATCGGATTGGCGTGGCTCACCGCGGCGTTTGGAAGATGGGCGTTTGGGGCGCGAGCTGGTTTGTATTCGGGACTGGTGATGGGTACTTGCGTTGGACTCTGGTTGTTCACCCGCATTCTGATTCCGGACTTCATGCTCACCTTTACGATCACGCAGGCTATGTGGGCGTTTTCGAGAGTCTGTGATGACGCAGAGGGACATCAACGCGAATGGGCTTATTTGTTCGCAGCGAGTCTTAGCGTGGGCCTACTGCTGAAGATCCTGGTTGCACTTGTCTTTCCCGTAGCCGCAGTTCTCTTGTTCCTATTTTTCACCGGGATATTCTTTTCAACTGTTGTGTGGAAACGCTTACGCCCTCTTTCCTCAACTGCGATCATCTTTGTAATCGCGGCACCATGGCATGTACTCGCCACCTTCCGCAATCCTCCCTATTTTGCATGGACACTCAAGAGTTTGCCCGGCCATTATCACGGTTTTCTATGGTCCTACTTTATAAACGAGCAACCTCTCCGGTTTCTCGACCTCAGATATTCCCACGACTACAACACAGTGCCTCGCATCTGGTTTTGGCTTTTTCCGTGGAGTGTATATCTTCCGGCCACGGGTTTGTTGTCGTTCAAGCCAAACGATCGCGCAGGGCGCGCGCGTCTGCTTGCCGTATGCTGGATCACTTTTATCTTGGTTTTCTTCACGTTTTCTACGACCTAGGAGTATTACTCCATGCCGTGTTATCCGGCGCTGGCATTGTTGATTGGTTCAGCCATGGTGAACGAGGGGAAATTAATCCGCGTTGGAAAGCGGGCATTTAGCGTCCTCTCGTTCATCGCCGGTTTTACGTGACAGTTCAGCCTGGAGAACCAAGGCAGGTAGCAAAAGCTATGAGAGCGATTAATGAGTCTTCAGGCGAGATTAAGTGGCGTGCCAGCGAAGGCTGCCTGCAAAGCGTGAAGCATGCCGAAGCCCTGTTTACGAGCGGAGTCTATATAGGAGCGGATGATGCAAAAGTTCTGAGCGCCCCTGAAGGTGCGAAAGCAGCCTGAGATTCTCTGTTTGACTTTAGGCATACGAATCGCCCGCTCGGCCAGGTTGTTGGTGAAAGGCACGGCGAGATCGTGCATAAAGTACAGCACCTCGGTTCCATGTTGCTCTAACCGTTGCAGCAAATTGAAGGCGCTGGACTGTTTGGTTCGCCCCTTGCGCCCTTCGATCTTTGCCGCAGCCGGGTTGAGCGCAAGCCCCGCCTGCACGCCGGATCGATAGCGTCCGGTGAAGGTTTCGATCTCGGCCGCCGATAGAGCCGTTGCGCCGGCTGTGCGGGCCGCATCGCAAGCCTTGAGCGCATCCACCAACGTTGTGGCCAACTCCTGTGCCCAGCTCTGAGAGCTGACCTGCTGCTCATAAGTTAACTCGCGCAACAGATGTGCGCCGCACAACGAGTGCTCCTTATCGACAAGATTCCAGTAGGGCGCAAAGCAGTCATGCACCAATCTGCCCGTGCAGTGAGCTAGCACGTCCAGTTCCTGGATGGCCTCCATGCCGCGCTTGGCGTGCACCCCATACCAGGTGAGCAGCGGTGTGACCGCGGTATGCAGCCATTGCAGCTTGCTGTCCACACGCAGGCCAGACTCATCGGCGCCGACTACCGGGGCGGCCTGGACGCTTTCCTTCACAGCCTCTACGCTGGACGCAACTCGCTGTGCGGCAGCATCGATCCAGGCACATATCGAGGCCGGTGAGATATTCAGCCCGTACAGGTCGCGCAACAGTTCGCTGGTGCGGGCCACGGGCACCAGTTGGCCTTGCGTCAGGTGTACGGCCAGGGCCTGGATGTTGGGTCCGTACCCCACCACTTCGCCAACCCACTGCGGAAACTCGCTGAAGTGTAACTTGCCGCAGGCGCAACGCAGGCTCAGGGTCTGGTACTCCGTTACCTCATACTTCACAACAGGGATGTCGAACACCTGCTTGCGTTGATCCACATCGGCCAACTCCTTGGCCAACGGCGTCCCACAGACGTCACATTGCGTGGGCAGATCCATCGCGACAACTACATCCGGGGTCTCCACTCGCTGAAGCGTTTTGCCTTCGTGGCCTTCTTGACCTCCAGCCTTGTTCCCGCTCGGCTTCCGCTGCGAGGTCGTCTTCTTCAAACCATCCGAGGACGGCGGCTTGCTGGAGTTTTTGCTGTTCTTGCTCAGCTGCCCCTCCAGCTCCCGAACCCGCGCTGCTAAGGTTTGCACCGTCGCAAACATCTGTCGGATCAGGTCATGCAGACCCTCCACGCTCAGTTGGCC
>DATDLS010000554.1:0-14728 GCA_036519195.1 Occallatibacter sp.
TTGTGGCGGCGGGGAAAGGAGTGCCCTCTATTTGCGATGCGAAGCGCGCAACGGCCTGCCGGTGCCCTCCGCCGGAAACTCGGCACATGGAAGTAGTCCAAGAAATTCTGAACAAATTTTCAGATAGACGAAAGTCATGTATTCCGGCCGACTCTTGCACCCTTCCTTTCCCGTCTGCGATGCATCTGTCAAGTTCACCGCTTCTTCCACCTGTTCTGGCGCATACAGATTTCAGTGCCATTCTTTCAAAACTGGACCGCATCCAATGAAGACTTAAAAAATTGAATTCGCCTTCGCTCGTCTTCTCGGATCTCATTCGGTGGGGGAATCGGCATCGTATTGCACCCGGTTTCCTCATCCCCTGCCACCGTCGACGCCGTTTTGTTAACCTCGCAGGCATAAGGGATGGCCGCCCCCTTTCGACGCACCGCTCTGGTTGCCGTGAGTAACGGCATTTGCCAGTGCCCCCCGCACCGCGCTCAGAAAATCCTCCTCGGTACCGCGGACACGAGACACCAACCCGGGATCCGAACGAAATCTCTGGACAAAAGAGGCATCTCCCTTCGTAGACTTTCCATCCGCACTTCGGTTTGAACGCCATCGTTCATGCTGGAATCCTCAAATACTGTGTGCGTCCGACCTCATCTGTTGTTCGATGGCCAACGGGACTTCATCACTGTGGCTGTCATTTGTTACAAAGTTCTGTGGAACTGCCCGTCCAGCGGGATTATTCCTGACCGCTTTTCCCGAGCCTGCGACTGGCCCTTGATGTCGAGAAATTCCTTGCCCTGGATCCGAGACCAGGCTGCCGCCTGGAGACTTATCTTTGGCATTTTTTTTAAAGGTCCTTCTGAGTGGTTCACGAAGCCTGAGCCTGGCTCTCATCAGCCTCGACTTCATCGCGGGGACGGAGACACCGGCAACCGTTGCCAATTCATTGATGGATCCGCCTTGTGAGCCACGAATCTCGATGGCTGCTCTCAGCTTTGACGGCAACCGCCGGATCGCTTGCCGAACCAGCCTTTGTCTCTCGGTCTCTATACACCGCTCCTCAGGGTTGGACGACAGTTCTATGATTTGCATCAGAAGGTAGTTGTCGGGATCAATGGGGTCGTCAAGCGAGAACTCCTTCTGCCTCCGCCTCTTTCTCAGCATCGCCAAAGCAGAATTAATGGCGATCCTGGTTATCCAGGTGGAGAAAGCCGATCTGCCATCAAAGGACCTTATATGAATGAAGGCACTCATCCATGCATCCTGAAGCACATCCTCGGTGTCGTCCACATTGTCGATGATTTTTAGGACCGTCCGGAATATCATCTTTCGATGGCGCCTGCACAGTTCGGCATAGGCTGCGGGTTCGCCATGTTGCGCCATAGCTACCAACTGCGCATCGCTCGCTGTCGCTCGCGGAGAAGCTGATGCATCGTCGGTGATTGCACTGAAGTAGCCCATACGGGTTTCCCTTTCCCCGTAGTTCTATCTGCAATCGATGGGCCGATTGCATGATTCACCTGTTTGTTGGGAATTCCTCCGGGGTCGAACGATTGCCCCCGCAACAGCACAGATACCGGGTGCTGATTCGTTGGCATTCAGCCAGCCTTCTGGCATCAGCTGGATTGCATTGGGGCTTTTGCGGACACGGATGGCAGCGGTCGCGTGATCCCAAGCTTTTGCATACGGAATTGCAGGGTGGGACGTTTGAGCCCGAGTCGTGCGGCGGCGCCGTTTGGGCCGGAGAACACCCAATTCGTCTGTTCCAGCACGGCAACGATATGCTTTCTTTCAACTTCCTCCAGCGTCGCGAGCCCATTTGCCTCTGGCACTTCTCCGCTCCGTGATTTCAAGTCGGCGGAAGGAATGTGAAGTATAGACCCACGCGACAGGATCACTGCTCGCTCGATCACGTTCTGCATCTCACGGATGTTACCCGGCCAGGGGTAACGGAGCAATGCGTTCATCGTCTCAGAGGAAATTGATTCAATCTGTCTCTTCATGTTGCGAGCGAAGTGTTGGGCAAAATGCCGCACAAGGAAAGGAATGTCCTCGACGCGTTCTCGCAAGGCAGGGACACGGATGGGAAATACGTTTAGCCGGTAATACAGATCCGAGCGGAATGTTTGCTCGCCGACCATCGCACCAAGATCGCGGTTGGTGGCTGCGATGAGGCGGGCATCGGTGCGAAGCGTCCTTGAACTGCCCAGACGTTCAAATTCGCGCTCCTGCAGCACGCGCAATAGTTTCGGTTGCAAATCAAGCGGAATCTCGCCAACTTCATCGAGAAAGATTGTTCCCATCGAAGCCAACTCGAAGCGGCCAATCCGTTGCGCAACCGCACCCGTGAAGGACCCTCTCTCATGACCAAACATCTCGCTCTCGAGCAGACCGGTTGGAATGGCCGCACAATTCAGCTTCACAAATGCATTCGTACGACGCTCACTGAGATTATGAACCGCGCGCGCAATCAGTTCCTTTCCCGTCCCGGTTTCTCCATAAATGAGTACCGTAGAGCCGGTCGGTGCTACCGCCTCCACTTGGCGTAACACTTTGCGCAATGCAGCGCTGTTGCCAATGATTTCATCAAAATTCATCTCGCTGCGGAGTTCATCTTCGAGATACAGCTTTTCCTGCGTGAGTTGATCTCTGAGCTCCTTAATTTGACAATATGCAAATGCATTGTCGATCGCGATCGCGACCTGCCCGGCTATGTGGGAGAGGAACTCGGTCTCCTGAAGGGTGAAGGCGTTTTTCTGAAGGCGGGCGAGGCAGAGAACACCGAGGACCCGGTCACTTCGGCAGAGCGGCAGCATGCAGAAGCTCTCCATCCCTTCACTCGATGCCACCTCATGATCAAAGCCCGACCGTAGCAATTCGTTGATATCTCCTACCCAGATTTTTCCTGAGCGGAGAACCTCGCCCGACGGCGAATTCTCAGTCCGACGCAGCGCGCCCTGTCGAATCAGCCCCTTACCGTCAGGGAAATCCAAGGCGTACAGGCGGAGCTGCGTGCCATCGCCTTCCGGCAGCAACAACGCAACGGTGTCGAGTCGCATGACTTTTCGTATGCTGGGAGAGATTGACCGCAGAACTTCACGAAGTTCCAAACTGGAAATAACACTGTTGTTGAGGTCAAGAACGAGCTTCAGTTTCGTCCGCTCATCCTCCAGTTGTGCTCGTACCAGTCGATCATCGATGGCCAATGCCACGAAGTCTGCGACGAGTGAGCAGAAGCGAATGTCATCTTCTGTGAAGGCATCGGGCTCTGCTCGTCCGATACACAGTACTCCCAGGCAGTGAGTCACAGTGCTCAGAGGGAATACTCCGAGCGACCTGTTTCCCCGGTTTTTAAAAAATGCGGTAAATTCGGAAAACGGTGTCTCTGGCGTCAGTGGCGAGGCGACATACGGCCTCCGGCGATCGTGTGCCCATGAGCATATGGACCTGAGCGCCTCGATGATTTCTGGCGTGTCCTGGATCGGATCGCTGTTACTGTCATCGGCAAACCAGCGAGGTGTTTCCGACTTGCCAGAAAAAACCAGAGCCAACGTATTGCCGGCAAGTAGACTGCGCAGTTCCGCGCCCAGGGCGCGCAAGAACTGTTCCGGATCTCGGTAAGCATCCAACCGGTGCACAAGGCGGAGAAATTCGTCATCATGCTCTCCTGACAGAATGCCGCCATTCGATTCGATAACGTTCTTATTGTTTGGCATCTTCTTCCTGGATGTCCTTCTCGCGCTGCGATGGTCTATAGATGAGGGCGCTGAGAGGAAGGCTCAACCTTTTTATCAAGCAGCCACACAAAAGTGCCGAGACAGTCAGGAACAGCCCGTCGAATCACTGCCGCCGATCCATCCCTGACTGATACGCATCCTCCCTTCAACGGGAAAGGCTTGCTGTCGTTCCCGGCCATCCCGCTGCGATTTGGATCCCCTGAGTCATATTGTGATACGCTTCCGAATAGCCACAGAGACATAGTGTATCCGAAAGCGTATTGTATATTCAACCGGAGTTTGAGTCGAAGGCGCTCCACAATGGTTGCCTTGAACCGGTGCCCCGGTTTCAACCCGGGCTTCTCAACACGACTACGCCCCCCTCCCTCGTGAGCCGGGACGGTCCCTTCTGGAGGCTCACTTCCGAGGTCGGCAAGGACTGTGCGGCCGATGGCTCGCCAGGAAGGTAACCCCTCAACGCTATGCTTTCGGCTGTAGAGCGACAGTTCTTCCCCTCAATCGGGTGATTTTTCGGTGAAATCCATAAGGTGAAACTTGTCCCGTGACTCGTCAAGTCCGATCGGATCGGTGTGCAGCAGCGGTACCAAGATCGGCAGGCGGAGCGTTTAGAGTTTGCGAGAGAGAAGGTAACCTTCACACGGAGTATATTCGCTCTGCTCGTCTCAATCGAATCCGCCTATAGACACGAAAAAAATCCAACCTCGCCGTGAGGGAGGTTGTCTGACGAATTTGGCGGTTGATGGTCTCGACCAGCCGATCAAATCGGCCTTCACCGTCGCGCTAAGCAGGTCCGACTACCGTAGTCTGCTGGCACAGCTTACGGCATCTGCTCAAGATCAAGGTCAGCAGCGCCGAAACGGTTCGGCAGCGAATCCGCATCAATTTGAATTCCAATCGAAGAATACGCATTCTTCTTGCGCCATCGTCAATCGATGACTAGGGATGCTGAAGGATCCGAACGATCACGATTGCCGCTCCCGCGATCACCGCTACGAGTCCAAGAACGATGAACAGCAAATGCTCGGCTACAAGTCCCAGAACGACATACAGCAAATAGGGCAACGGAATGTCGTCCAGGTCGTCTTTCATGTCTCTTTCCTTCCTGTCCATTAATTCCCAAAGACGGGAGTGGTTAGCCAAGCACAGATAGACTGAAATCTGTCGACGCCAATCTGTAAAAACGACTCAACTTGCTCAAAAAATCCGAGGACAGACATTTCGTCACGGTTACGTCCACCGTTACCTTCGACGAATCACCCCCCTTCGAGAAACAGGCGATCGCGGTTACTCGCAATGCCTGTAAGCATGTATTTCTCAGCCGCACGGTACCGATCGATGCCGGAGGCTGACGAGGAGCCGCACGTAACCCAAAAGTTCTGCAACGCAAACGAATCAGGTCCGAGGTAAAGTAGAACCTGAGGGAAGTGTCCCGCATGCTACCCCATCAACTCGTACAAATAGCGAAGCCACAGCGAGTGATCCGGTTCAGGCAAGGCGGCCTCTTGCCGATCGGGCAAGATATCTAAGACGCCGATGGCCGACTCGAACGCAGGTCATCTATGGTCCATTTCGCGATTTTGGCAATATCACACTTTCTTCGACCACCGATAGCAATCGTTCCTTTGACAGATATCGGATAGGTCCGCGAGTAACCAAACCTTCAGTCGATCAATCACTTTAGAACGACAGCTTTAAACTGAACATCCCGAAGGGCATTTAGTTGCGAGAGATGGAGTAAATCAACCTGTAGCTTCCCGCGGGAGTCGTTGCTCGAGAAGTCATCCCCTTCATGTCCGTTTGTCGGCCGTTCGGCTTTCATGCTGAAGATTGACCGAAACTCCCGCGCGTCATCTTCCTTGCCTCTTTGTAACCTTGCTCGCGGAGTCGCATGAAGGAGCGTGCCTCGGCGTAGAGGCGAGCAACGTCGCGGTTCACGATCGCTTTTCGGACGATTCGCAAGGCAGCTTCGGGACGAAAATAATATTCGTCGTAGAACCTGTTCACCATCTCCGTGACATATTCGACAGGAAGGCCAGGGTATTCGATCTCTGCCAGTTGGTGGCCGCCGCCATCCTCCATTCTTTGATTCGTGACAAAACCGCTCTTTTGGGCAAAGTCGAAGAACTCGGTGCCGGGAAATGCGTGGGCAGCGGAAACCTGAATGGTCTCGCAGTCAAGATGCTTGGCAAACCGGATCGTATTTTGAATGGACTCCCTGGTTTCCCCAGGGAGACCGAGAATGAAGTCACCGTGAATGACGAGCCCAAGGTCACGGCAATCCTTGACGAAGTCATGCGCACGCTGAACGGTTGCGCCCTTCTTGATGTTTGTGAGTATCTGGGGGTCGCCGGACTCGAATCCTACGGCGAGCAGCCGGCAACCGGCCTCCTTCATCGCCTTGAGCGTCTCGAAGTCAGTGGTTACGCGAGAATTGCAGGACCAGGTAAGACCGAGAGGTTTGAGCTTCTTACAGAGCTCGATGGTTCGTGACTTCAGGATATTGAAGGTGTCGTCGTCGAAGAAGAACTCTTTCACCTGAGGGAAAAGCTTCTTGGCCTTTGCCATCTCCGCTGCCACATCCTCCGTCGAACGTTTTCGCCAGTCATGACCGGAGAGGGTCTGAGGCCAAAGGCAGAAGGTGCACTGGGCGGGACACCCGCGGGTGGAAAAGAGGCTCACGAAAGGGTGGAGAAGGAACGGGATATTGTACTTAGTAATGTCCAAGTCGCGGTGATAGATTTCCGTGGCCCATGGCAGTGCATCGAGTTCCGCAGAGGTGAGTTGCGCACGGTCGGGGTTGTGCTGAATGATGCCATCCGAGTTTCTGTAGCTGACGCCGAGAATCTCGTTGAGAGGCGCGCCATAGGCGTACTCAACGATGGAAAACTCGAACTCCCGGCGGCAGACAAAGTCGATCGCGGAACACCCATCGAGAGCGAGCCGAGGCGATGTGGTCACAGAGGGACCGACAAAGGCGATCCTGAGGGTGGGGTATGTCTGCTTGATGACTTCCGCCATTTTCTGGTCCTCATCCCAGCCGACGGTGCTCGTAAACAGGACGAGAAACTCGTAGTTCTTCAGGATATCGACGACCGCATTCCATGAAAGGTGGTGAGGTGGGGCATCGACAAGACGCGATCCTTCAAGTAAACCCGCTGGATAGCTGAGCCAGACGGGATACTGGTAAGACTCGAAGTCGCGGGTAGCGGGCCAACGGCTGCTGGCGCCACCATCGAACCGTTCAAAAGAGGGCGGATTCAGGAAGAGTGTTTTGAGTGGTTTCATTGATCTCCTGATATTTCAGTGGATGCCCTGCATCTCCGGCTAAAGTCGCCGTCTGCCGGCTGCTGTTCGAGAGAGTGTCACAAGCCGGCAATATGATCTGGCTGTTGCAAGCGATCCGCAATTGAAACTTCCGTCCCAGCCGGAAGTCTTCACAGCAATTAGTTGGCCGATGTTCAATGCTTGGAATTGAATGAAAAACGGTGAAGTTCGGATGTGCGAGGCATCAGAGAGTGCCAATGCACTGGCGATCTGTCAATTGATTGGCACTGCGAAGTCTAGTGCAGTTCAGAGGCCGGAGATAGCAGTGACCTCCATCTGATTTCGATTCGGGGCCGGTCTGCCGTGAAGTAATGGTAAGATTGCTACGTCGTAGCGCCCGAGCGGTTCTCGATTACTCTTATCCCGAATCGTTCCGCTGCCTCATTGGATGTACTCAAGTGAAGAGTCACGGGGAAACCTTCCCGCTCCCATGCCGTCAGACCTCCCTCGAGAACCCAAACGTTCGAGACACCTTTCTTTTTAAGCGCGACAGCCACCCGTGCGCTGGTTAGCTCTCCGGAGGAGGTGCAATAGAGAACCATCTCCAAACCTTCGGGAACGATCACGCGCGATCGACTGCGCAGACGAGATGGAGACATTCGAACGGCCCCTGGAATTCCGGCCCGGCCCCCATGTTCATCTTCGAAATCGAGCAGATCAATGACCGCCACCAGTTGCCCTGACGTGATCCGTTCGTTTAGAAGGGATGGTGTGATGCGCCGCAGCCTGAGATGCCTCAGCATGTGGACAATGATCCACGCACGCCATCCGACATAGCATGCGAGCGGTATACCGGCTCCTACGGCGAGTGCGGCGCCAAATCTGGCCATCGATGCAGCAATAATCGCCAACCGATTGGCGAACAGGTATCCAAGACCGACGTAAACTCCAGTCCAAATGAGAGAACCAAGAAAGTCATAATTGAAGAACGCCCTTCGGCTTGCCCCTTCGATTCCGGCCAATGGTGGAGTGACACCATCTAATCCGGGAATGAACTTGGCCACGACCAGAGAGCGCAATCCCCACCTCGCGAAGACGCCGTTAGCTCTTTGAGCACAATAATGAGGATCCGCGCTGAAGGCACAAAATATCCTCATGATTTGTCTGCCCCAGTGCCGACCTGCTTCGAACCAGACGAAGTCTCCGGCAAGACACCCCAAAATGCCTATCATTAGCACTAGGCCGACGTTCATTTCGCCGCGATGCACAAGGGCCCCTGCGGTCAGAAGAAATAGGTTAGCCGGGATGGGTAGGCAGACTTGCCTGGCAAATACAGCTGCCCAGAGAATCAGATAGATAACGCCGAACGGATGGTGCGATGCATCTAGCTCTAGCATCCAGTCTCCCTTTAATGACCTGACCGCATTCCACACAGCACGTTCGACTCCATTCGGATGAAATCATTCTGCTTCGCTGAGCAATACCGGGACGGACGCGACACCCTTTGGCAGACCGCATAGAGTTGCACTGCGGCGCGGCATAGGGCGACTGAGGTTCCTTGCCGCGCGACAAAGGCGAGGTCTTGACTCCGGCACTTGTACTTCAGGATTGCTCCGAGCTTTCAATGCTGCGTGGACGATCGGGAAAGATCTATACTGAAATAGTTACGAGATCACTGTCTATCGACACGTCTTCGTTCAAGAAGAGGAGTGCGGTATTGTTGTATCAAGATGCATTCAGTTCATTGAGCACGGAAGCGAGTGCCGATACCGCAAGGGTTCGGATTGTCGCGCGCCCCGGAGAGAAAAATGCTTGATCCAAAGGCGGCGCCATTTGTCAGCGATTCTAGGGAGCAAGCATAACAATGTCCGGGACTGCGACAAAACCGAAAAAGAGACTCACACGCGAAGAAAGCAGAGCTCAAACCCGTTCTACGCTGATGGCCGTGGGGCGGAAGCATTTTTTGCGATACGGGCTTGGCGGCTCGGTGGCAGAGAAAATCGCGGAGGATGCGGGATATTCGCGAGGTGCCCTCTACTCAAATTTTGACGGCAAAGAGGAGTTGTTCCTCGCTGTGATCGATGAGGAACATTCGCGGCACTCGAATGCTTTTCAGCTCATGTTTAAAGAGGAGCCTTCGGGGAGGATGCGCCTTAAAAAGTTTAGGGACGCTATCGCCGACCTTCTTACCGATCCGGACTGGGTTGTGCTTCGTGCTGAATTCGAGGCCGGGGCGCTACGCAATGAACGCATTCGAGAGAAGTTTGTCGAGCTGCATCGACGGCAGATTCGCGATGGAGGAAAGCTTATTCGCGATCTGGCGCGATCTTCCGATGTCAGTCTGCGTGTAAAACCGAATGAGTTCATCATGATCATCCTCACTCTAAGTCATGGACTCGCCGTCACGCAGAAGCTCCTCGGGGCTGAACTTTCTCAGAAGGGTACCCGACACCTGGTCGAATCGCTCTTCGATCGTCTGACGTCCTCCTCGTAGTCGGCAGTCTCTTGTGCCGGTCGGAACCCAAATGACTTTGCTTGAGCGAGAAGCTTGCGCAGTCATTAGCCGCCGAAGTCGGATGGAGCGGCGCGGGAAGGTCTGCGAACTATAGAGAAGAGAGCGGCCGTCTGGTTTCCGTTGATGATCGCTTTCTCGTTTATTGCCCCATCACCAGCTCCGCAACGAATACCACACGAACCCCGGTAAACTCGGGACGAGAAGGCAATTTGAGGCGAGATCGTCTGCCAATGGTTTGGCATTTGGCCAAACAGCTGACATCCCGGCAAAACCGCCGCGCGCGTGTGCAGCGAGGCCAGTTCTCGGTCGGCACCCTTTTATCCGTCGTTTACAACGTTTTTCGGCCCTCGCGGCTTTGGCATGTTAGTTGCTTCTGATCCATGCATCGGGCTGTCAAGCCGGAGAAATGGAAAATTGAAAATGAATGGCTCGTCGGCCGCGGTCCATCGAATGTCTTTCCACGCTGCTTCGCTTATTCTGGCTCTGGTTGTCAGCGTGAATGTTGGTCTCAATGCCAACGGGCAAGCTGGCAGAATCGAAAACTTCCATGACGACGCTTTTGATATAACATACTTCTATTCTGGAGACTTTTCCCCAGTACCGTTGGCGGCTCCGACCGACGGACAGAAGTGCATCCGGACGACCTTCGCGGCCAATTCCGCTGCACCCTCTGACCCTTCCTCATTCACCCTGTCCACCATCGATCACACATGCCCCGAGGTATTGCGCAATGCAGCAGAACTCGGCCCCTTCACCCGCGCGCAGCTCTTGGTTCAGCTGAAGCAATATGGCGCGCCCGTGATTACCCAGGCGCCTCTCGCTTACACGATCGCTGGTCATCCCGCGGCCGTTACTTTAGGTTCGGTCGCGATCCCGGCGGCACCCGGCAAAGTCGCACAGGCAATCTATGCGGCTAAAGCATGTGCACTGGGAAACGCTGCCGTCAAGAACCGGAAGAAGCCTGAGCTGATCGAACCCGAGACTCACGTTGTCTGCATTGACTTCACGACGCAAAGCACGGGACTGCCGTCGCAGATGTTCTCGTTCATCATTCAGTTCGGTAGTGGCCCTCTCGAGTCGGTATTCCCGGGAAATGTGGTTCGTAAATTAGGCGGTACGTATCCGCGCTGAGAAAGTCAGTTAAAAAGGGGTGTAGCAGGTCGCCCCGTGTCGATGGCAGAGGCTTTTATTTTCTGCTGCCTCTACCGGCCTGCACGATCGACTGTTGCTTAGCGTTGAACGCCGCACCTCTCAGTGGCTTTGCGTTACGACGCATTTCGAGGTAGCGCTTTAGAGAAGTGCGAACGCGGCGCGATCTCGGCATCGAAAGCGCTAACTGGAACTGTCGCTTCTCCTCACAATCGGAAGCCTTCAACACATAGCCCATTGATCTGCTTTCGTGGCGCACCCGGTCTTCCGCCCCTCGTCAACGAGCACTTCAATTGGCCGCCCGATCAATCTTTCGCAAGTCTTTGCAGGTACCCGCCTCCGGGCAAGAATTGTGGATGCGTCGTTGTCTAGGAGGTAGGCGATGAAGCCAGAGTATCCTTGTACGGAAAATTCCGGCATCCGAGAACACGGATGACACAGATGCCTACTACAACAGTGAAGGTGAAAAGTTCGAGCATATCCTGCATGGCAATGTTCCGGTGCCTCCGGCGGCGCGCTCTTTCATAGGAGCCATGGGACGCTACTTTTGAGAAGCTTACGCCGGTTAACCTACCGCTCGTTCCCGAAGAAGTATGGGAATTGTTGGCCGCTCCGAAACATCTTCGGCGAGCGATCAAAGGATCGAAGCAATATCAGACGGCCATCACCGCACTCATCAAGAGAGAAGGTACATGTTTATTGTCTGGTGGATCATCCTAGGCCCAGTTGCCGGCTATATCACCGGCAAGCCGATGAAGGGGAGTGGCTTCGGCGCGGTTATGGATATCACGGTAGGAGTTGTCGGAGCCGTTGCGTGTGGCTTCTTTATGCGTAGAACTGGATTCGCTGGGCAACGCGGTTTACTTTACACCATTTTTGTTGCTGTCATTGGAGCAATTTTCCTAACATTGCTTCCAGGTCACCTCCACTTTGTGTCAGTTCTGCTCTGATGTGAGCGGTGCGATAATGTATCGCGTCGAAAAGCAATCTGCGCATTGAAACTGTACAGAGCTTGATGCCCCCTCGGGCAATCGCGGGCAAAGTGTTCTGGCAAGCGGGGCCTCGCGAAGGAGATCACGGAGCACCTTCTTTCCGGCATGGTATGTACAGAGGGAGTTGCCTGTTCGACCAGTACCGCAGGGGCTCCTAAAATCGCCGCCGAGCGCCGAGGGGATACAGTCGATAAACTCATCGAGCAGGGAATCACTGTGACGGGCGACCAGGACGCCGCGCTGTGCTTGAATTCCAGCTTTTCGGATCCGCCCTCTTCCCGGCCGCATGATCACCCGATACATCCAGAAAAAGGTCATCTTTTTGTCTCTCACCATTCGCGTATAAACTTATCCCCTCTTCGTAAGCGTTCGCCCGCGTGATCTCGCCTATGCAGGAATTGCTGGCGAATAAATGGCGAATATCGCGCATGGGACTCAAAACTTTGGCGGATCAATTGCTTGGTCATAGGAGTAAGTAAAAGTCTGAGACCGCGAAGTACTTTGAATTCAGGTCGGATCGGAGCGAACCGATGTTGATGATGAGCAAATTCTTCCATCGCACGAACGCGAATTGCACGATTGATTCCGTTTGCACTTGCTGTTTTAGGACGATCGCAGTGGGAAATACCCTTGACGAATTGGTGGGCGCGGAAAATGCGCATCATTGCGTGCCGCTCTTCCCCACGGGCAAGAAAAGGCCGCCGTCCCAGGAATACACTGGAAGATCTCGGCGGTGAATAAGGCTGCTTTTTGCCTTATTAGGCTACCTGCGCCGGCCTGATCTTCTGAAGTACAACTGCGACAGCAAAAGCTCCTCAGAGGGTGAGTGTACCGGGACATCCGTTACGCTTTTTTTAGACCGGGGACATGGTTTACAAGCCCTTTGCGGGGAGTGTGGCTCTAATTGCGGGTTTGCGGCGGGCTTTGCCGGTCTTCTGTCCATGCTGGTCGTCGCCGTAGCCGTGGTAATGGGGGAATCCCGCAGGGATTTCCAAGGGGTGTGGGAAGGGGTGGAAAGACATGGCTTTCCACCCCTTCCATACCCCGCCATTTCCATGGCTTTTTTGGGGCCACAATTGGGCTTCAGCTTCCATTCGCTAAGACTGTAGGCAGGTTTCTGGAGACGGACCTTTCCCCGACGTGGAATCCGCAGCAATTAAAGATCGTCTGTTCGGGATGATCCGCATTCCGAAGTCCCCTTGCGCTCTGAGAGAATATGCGAATATGGTAATATTCATCTATGCAAGACTCATTGCGCCGATTCAAGGCCGACATCTTTCAAGCGCTCGCCCACCCAACTCGGATCGCCATTCTTGAGTTCCTTAGCGGTGGCGAACTCTCCGCCGGGGCATTGATAGAGAAGCTTGGAATGGAGCAAGCCAATGTTTCTCAGCACCTCGCGGTGCTTCGTGCAAAGCAGCTTGTTTCAAATCGCAAGGCTGGAAATCAGGTGTTCTACTCGGTTCGGGACCCCATCATCATTGAGGTTTTGAGTTTGATGCGCACCTATTTCCATGTTCACCTCAAGGAGGCCTTGGGGATGCTCGACGAGATCGAGAAGCCGCTGGAGACTGTCCGATGAGGTCTTCGCAGCAGTGGCTTCCGCGCTCAATAGAGTGTCTGCGGGGCTACTCGGCCCGGAAATTTACGCAGGACCTGATTGCAGGACTCACGGTTGGCCTCGTTGCACTTCCCTTAGCGATGGCCTTCGCCATTGCGTCAGGAGTGCCACCGCAGGCCGGTTTGTACACGGCCGTTGTGGCCGGGTTCCTGATTTCAGCGTTGGGCGGATCGCGTACGCAAATCGGTGGCCCCACCGGAGCCTTCGTCGTTATTGTCGCCGGCATTGTCGCGAAGTTCGGCCTGGGCGGTCTGGCGCTGGTCGGAATCATGGCGGGCATTCTGTTGTTGATGATGGGAATCACTGGCCTGGGGACCGCCGTCAAGTACATTCCACGCCCGGTTACGATCGGCTTTACCAACGGCATCGCACTGCTCATCGCATCCACTCAAATCAGGGATTTTCTCGGCGAGAAGACTCCTCCGGTTCCCAGTGAATTCCTGGCGCGGATGGGGATGCTCCTCCACTATGTCGGAACTACACGATGGCAAACCATTGCTGTCGCCGCGACTTCGCTTGCCATCATTCTGCTGTGGCCACGGTTGACTAAGCGGGTGCCTGGTTCGATCGTGGCCCTCTTGTTGTCAACGGTTGTGGTGGCTAGCTTCGACTTACCCATCGAGACGATCGGCAGCAAGTTCGGCGGCATCCCACAGGGCTTTCCTCACTTTGCTCTACCGAGCTTTCAGGCTGCACACATCCTGCCTTTGCTTCCGTCGGCATTCACCGTCGCCTTGCTTGCTGCAGTCGAGAGTCTGTTATCGGCTGTTGTCGCAGACGGAATGAGCGGAGATCACCACAACTCGAACGTGGAACTGGTAGCTCAGGGAGTTGCAAATATAGTCTCTCCTCTGTTTGGAGGCATACCTGCGACGGGTGCGATCGCGCGCACGGCAACGAACATCCGCTCCGGCGCACTTACTCCGGTCGCGGGCATGGTCCACGCCCTCACGCTACTTGCAATCCTTCTGGTTGCCGCTCCCCTGGCCAGGTTTGTTCCGCTGGCAACTCTTGCCGCGGTGCTGTTCGTCGTGGCCTACAACATGGGAGAGTGGCGGGAAATCGGAACTATTATCCGCTTGTCGAAGACTGACATCGCCGTCTGGATCACAACTTTCGCTCTGACTGTGTTGGCTGACCTGACCGTAGCCGTAGGGGTCGGTATGGCCCTTGCTGCGCTCCTCTATATCTACCGCATCGCCGAGACTACGACCGTGGAAGCTGTCACCCCCGAGTATCTGGAGGACGGTCAGGCGCACATTCTCCAGGACAAGGATATTCCCTCGAACGTGACCATTCTGCGCATTCACGGACCTTTCCTATTTGGCGCGACCGAAAAGCTGGCGGATGCGACGAAGAACCTGACAAAACTCGGGGACGTGGTGATTCTGCGCCTTAGAAACATGACTGCGCTCGATGCGACCGGCATTCATGCCCTTGAGCAATTCTCCGAGCGGTT
>DATDLS010000555.1:0-14523 GCA_036519195.1 Occallatibacter sp.
ACAGGAATCAACAACGCTAACACCGGCTAACTCCCAACCGGATCGTTATCCCAGGCAATGAAAGCCTCGCTAGCACGCACACAATAAGCTATCTGGTTGTAAAATCATGCTTTAAAGCGAAATCTAAAAGAGCCGCACCCAAGGATGGGTCTAGCTCGACCGAGCTGACTCCGGCATTGCTGAAGAAGTTTCGCCATGAGTAAGGGAACGCTGCGCTGACCACCTGAGGCAAACACGAGCGGTTGCTTGCTTTTCTCAGGTTCTGAGTCCGGGTGGATTGGATCACCAAGTATACGGCCATCGTCTCAATAAAAACAGAAGGCGAGAACACAACGGTTCTCGCCTCTAAGAGTTAAAAATACATCCTCTAAAATTCCACTCTGAGTGCCGCCTGTCCGGTCCTGTTACCAGCGCTTTCGGCCGATTCGGCAGTGGTTAGCGCACCGAACAAGGACGGGTTGCTGATGTCGGTCGCCGGAGGAACGAAGTTCGTGTGGTTGAGTACGTTGGTGAACGTCGCCTCGAAGCGGAGATGCAGGTTTTCATGGAGCTCGATGACCTTGGCAAGGCCAGCATTCACCACGGTGGTGTCGGGACCTTCCAAACTCCCCACACCCGCATTACCCACTCGGCCGGCATTCGCGGGTGGCGGCGCAAACGCGTTGATGTTGTAGTAGGTGGCCCGCGTGCGATCAGCAGGGATGGGGTTTCCCACGCGATCCGGACGCACCACCTCGATGCCGGCAGCAGACGGATCGGTGTTGGTCTGGTCGCCGGTAACGCTAATCGTCGGCGTCAGGTACAGACCGGTTTCAAATAGCGTGATGGTACTCAGATTCCAGCCGCCCAGAACGCCGTTCAGGATACCCGACTGGCTCGACCAGTGACGGCCGTGTCCGTAGGGCAGTTCATAGGTTCCCGTCAGCATGAAGCGCTGGCGGCGGGTGCCTTCCACGTTACCGCGGTTGGCCGCGATGTCGAAGCGGTTTTCGACAGCCAGACCGTATTGGGTCTCACCCTGGAAGGCGGTCGGGGCGTCGCCCTGCGCGTCGCTGAGGTCATGCGCCCAGGTGTAGTTCGCCTGATACGACAGGCCATTGCCCAACCGATGCGTCGCCTGCAGCTCGAGCGCGTTGTAATTCTCGTGGCCGTAGTTTCCGGTGAAGAAGATCGTTCCCCAGTTGGGGAAGGGGATCGGGTTGGGGTTGGGGGAAACCGTCGACGGCATCTGCTGGTTCATGTTGACGGTCAGGTTCACGCGATACGAGCTCTCGCCCACATAACTGGCGCGCACGGCAGTATTCGCCGTAAGGTCGTGCTCCATGGTCAGGTTCCACTGCGCCGACTGTGCATCGCGATAATGCGGGTCGGTGCCCTGTTCGATTTCGCCGCCGCCGTAGGTGATGCCCGTCGAGGGCGGTGTCACGACCGGGAACTGGAACGCGGGAAGAAAAGTGTTGCCGTTCTGGTTGGCGTAGGTGTTGACCGTAATATCGGGATTGCCCTCGTTGTTGTTTTGCAGCTGACCGAGTGCGGTCACCGTGTAGATGCCGAAGCCGCCACGTACGACCGTTTTGTCATTGGCAAAAGGACGATAGGCAAAGCTGATGCGCGGATCGAAGTCGCGCAGGTAGGTCTGGCGCAGTCCCGGCCCGATTCCTTCCTGCACATTCGAGACCACGCTGGTACAGGGGATCGCTGAGCTGGGCTGGTAGTCAACATCATTGGGAGCCGAATAGCCCGCCGGCGCGGCATTGCAGGCGTTGAACGACTCGAGGAAGCTCGGCACCGGGCCGCCCAGCGCGGTATAGAGTTTTTTATTGACGACGATCGCATTGGTTTTGGGATCGAAGTTCGCCGCCATCCCGTTGGCATCCTGGAACGGAGGCAGCAACTCCCAGCGCAGGCCGTAATTGATGGTCAGCCGATCGTTCACCTGCCACTCATCCTGGGCGTAAACCCCGTACTGCCGGCCAACGGGATTTTCATTGGGCCCGGTCTCAGCAAAGTAGGTGGTGAAGGGCAGCCCAAGCAGCAAATCGCCGAAGGCGTTCCCGGTGAAGGTGGGCTGGAAATTGATCTGGCCGAACTCGTCCGACGGCGATTCAAGTGCGATCACCTGATCACGTAACCAGCGAACGTCCACGCCGCCGCGAATGGTGTGCTTACCATGCGTCCAGATCAGGTTATCGGTCAGTTGATAGGTGTAAGAGTCAAACGGGCCTACAATGTCCCGGCCAATCGGCTCAAAGCCGGTACCTTGGGAAAAATTGATGGTCGGGAAGCCCTGAGCGCTTTGGTGCAGGGCAGGAATCGAGGGCCAATTGGAAAGCAGTCCCAGCTCGGACAGCGCCTGCTCGCCCTCGATGGGAAAGCTGGGCGAAAACAGTGAAGTCGTGAAGCCATACCGGAATTCGTTCAGCAGGTGATCGGTGAGCTCGTAGTTATGCGAAACCAGGAAGCTGCGGTCATGCTCGGTATCGACGTCATTCGGCAGCAGCGGATTGACGACATTGACCAGCATGTTCTTCCAGTTGTAGCGGACGAACATCTGCTGTTTGGAAGAGATGATCTGATCGATGCGGCCATCGAAACCGTTGGTGCTCGAGGGCATTGGTATCAGCGCCTGGTAATTCAGTCCGCCCGGCAGAGTGCTGCTGTTCGGCAGCGGATAGTAGGCATTCAGCAGCGTCTGGGAAGAAGAATTGAGCTCAGTACTCGGAATCGTGCTGTTCGGATACGCCTGTCCGGTGAATGGATCCGTCAGCGGGCCGAACCCGCTCAGATCACCCTGGCGCTCGGCGAGCGTCGGAACCGTGTATTGCTCCGCGTCGGACGTGCTCTTACGGTTCCCTTCGTAATCGATGAAGAAGAACGTCTTATTGTGCCCGTTGTAAAGATGGGGCGCCACCAGCGGACCGCCCACGCTGCCACCGAAGGTATTAAAGCGTTCCGGGGTTTTCAGCTGAAAGTCATAGGTCCTGGCGTTGAGGGCATTGTTCTGCAGGTACTCATACAGGCTGCCGTGGAACTGATTGGTGCCGCCCTTGGTGGTGAAAGTGACATCGGCCACCTGGGAGAACTCGGCGCTATTATTTAAGCCGCTGACCTTCATTTCCGAGATGGCTTCCGAAGACGGATAGGCATTGACGCCCATTGCGCCGGCAGACAGCGAGGCACCGCTGGTCCAGACATTGACGGTGGAAATTCCGTCAACCGAAAAACCGGTCATATTCGAGGTTGCGCCGGCTATGGCGACGTTGCCCGAAGAATCCTGCTGCACATTGGCCGAGGTGGCAAGCGCCGCCAGCGGGCTGGTAGTCTGGGCGCGATAGTTCAGCGGCAGTTGCGCCATCGTAGTGCCGGTCTGCATGTCGCTGATCGTGGCGTTCTCCGTGTTGATTTCCGTGGCGGCGGAGGTGACCTCCACGGTGGTGACCTGCGCAGCCACCTGGAGGGTGAGTTCGAGGCGCAGATCCTGACGGGCTGCCAGCGTAATCCCATCCAGCACGGTATCCGCGAAGCCGCTATGCTGACCGCGGAGGGTGTAGTGGCCAGCCTTCACGTTCTCGAAGGTATAGGCGCCGCTGCTATCGGAGCTGAACACACGGTCGGTGTTCTCGTCGATGCTGTGCAGAATGACCTTCACCTCGGAAATCGCCGCGGCGCCTGAATCCTCGACCGTACCCCGAATGCTGCCGAAAGTGGACTGCGCATAGGCAGGTCGAACGAAGTTCAACACTAGACAAAAGGCAAGGATCGGAAGCATCTGAACCGCAATGCGCGCCCGGCTTGCTCCCGCCCGCGTTTTCTCTCCGAACCTTGACTCGCTCTTTTTGTAAACCGGATTTCCTGCTTTATTTGTTCCAACATATGTGCCTGGCACATCGACAGCCATTGAAGCAAATGGATAAAGGCCCCTCATGTTCTTCATTTAAATCACCTCGTGAACCGGATTCGACCGGCTAGCTTCAGTAAATCGTGAAAGCCATTAAATACGCATAATTGAGGCTTTATGGGTTTTTTATGGTCTGCGCACTACACTACAATCAACGTCGGTCGCGAAGATGCCTGTGAAAACAATCCGCGATACCGCAATCCGAATTGCCGCTGGATCGATAGCGGCGTTGCTCATCAACTGGGGTGCCTATCGATTCCAATTCAACCTCTCTTCGGCGACCTCTATTCATCTCTTTCTTGTAACCGTCATAGCTCTGCGATGGGGGTTTCTTGAGGCCAGCGCTGTGTCTGTCGTGTCAGTCGCGTGCCTCGATTATTTCTTTACGCAGCCCTTGTTTGAGTTCTACATGTCGGATTTGCACGATTGGGTGGCGTTGATCACCTTCGAGGGCGTCGCGCTGCTCGTGAGCCGCCTCTCCAATCAGGTCAGACGTCACGCACGAGAATCGGAACTCAGTCGATCTCAGCTGCAGAAGCTGTATGAACTGAGCCAGAGCATTCTTCTACTCGACGCGCAGAAACCAGTCGATCAGCAACTGGCAGACCTGATCCGGGCTGCTCTCCAGGTAAAGGGAGTGGCACTATGGAATTCATATGACCTCCGGTTCTCGAAGAGTGGTGACTGCGATATCACAGAGGAGGAAGTGCGGTCCGTATACTTCATGGAAGCCAATCGTGATGACTCCTCGACTGCCACTTCCTGGCGTGTTCTGCGCCTGAGTACGCGCCCCATCGGTTCCTTGGTGATCTGCGGTCATTCTTTCAAAGCTGAATCGATCAATGCAGCTGTATCTCTGACCGCTGTGGCCATCGAGAGGGCACGCTCTTTCGCTGCTGAGAGCAGCGCGGAAGCCGCGCGGCAGAGCGAACAATTACGCTCCGCGGTGCTGGACGGTCTGGCTCATGCCTTCAAAACTCCACTTACAACGATCAGAAGTTCAAGCTCTGGTCTTCTGGAGATGCAGACTTTATCCGGCACTGAAAAGAGGCTCGTTACACTTATCGATCGGCAAGCAGGCCATCTGAACGATCTCACCTCGCACCTGCTCAGGACGGCCAGACTCGACAATATCGATCTCAGGATCAAGAGAGAACAAGTCAACCTGACACAACTTATCCAAAAGAGCATCGAGGCATCCTCGCAGGAACTTGGCGACCATCCAATCAATGTCCAGCCACTTATTTCGGCCCAAGCGGTATGGGCCGACCCGCAGCTGTTGAAGATGGCCCTCTTTCAGCTATTCGACAACGCGGCCAAATACGGTACTCCCGGTTCTCCGATCGCGGTTGAGGTTCAGCAAGAACAGTCAGAGATTCTAATCAGTGTTCACAACGAAGGGTCCTTTATCCCTTTCGAGGAAAGGACCAGAATCTTTCAGCGTTTTTATCGCTGTCCGGGTTCGGACCGCAGGGCATCAGGCACTGGAATCGGCCTTTCTTTCGTTAAGCGCATTACCGAGGCACACCAGGGACGAGCGTGGGTGAACAGTGACCAGCTGACGGGGACAACATTCTTCCTTACGCTACCTCGCTCGGCAAAGGAGAAGTAAACGTGGAACCACGCAGCAAGGTACTCATCGTGGAGGACGACGAATACATTCGACAGAGCCTGTTCGAGACTCTGGGCGCATTGGGGTTTGTGATCGGCGAAGCCAGCAACGGAGAAGAGGCTCTGGTGCGGCTCCGCATGGTTAACTATGATGCAGTGCTGCTGGACATCAATATGCCGGGAATGGGCGGTGTGGAAACGTGTCGCCGGATCGTTCAGATTCATCCCCGTCTTCCCGTCATCATGCTCACAGTACGAGATGATGAAGAAGATAAAGTCGAAGCGCTCGATGCCGGCGCGCATGACTATGTGACCAAGCCTTTTCAAATCCGGGAACTGACTGCCCGGATCCGCGCCGGAATCCGCAGCTCCAAAGCGACAGCAGTTTCATCAGAACTCTCCGTCGAAATTGGCGACCTCGAACTGAATCCCGGTCGTCGCTACGTCAAGAAACTGGGGCAGGAGATCCGACTCACCCCGAAAGAATTTGAAATGCTGCATTATCTTATGGTCCATGCAGGCCGTCCTGTACCTCACGGCCGCCTTCTTACCTCTTTATGGGGTCCGGAGTATGGTAATGAACGCGAATATCTTCGCGTTCTGATCAACCAGCTCCGTAAGAAGATCGAGGATGATCCTGCGCACCCCAACTATATCCTGACGGAAAGCCATGTCGGCTATCGTTTTCGTGATCGCTAGCATCTCTGCTCTCGATCAGATCGTAAATGACGTAGTTCCCCCCGATAGGCCGTCCAGTCGCCATCCCAGGGGTGAGTTTCTTTTCAACTTTCTTATGGACCTTTGAGCTAACCTTCTATTCGATATGCTGGCCGTGCATTTGCGTGCCGGTCGGGGGAGTGTTCATGTCGCTGTTCAGTCTCGTCGTCGGTAAGCCACTCGCAACCACAGAAGAGCGCGCTGAGCACATCGGTCCGATCGCTGGCATTCCGGTCTTCGGCCTGGATGCTCTGAGCTCGGCCGCGTACGGTCCTGAGGCCGCTCTTACGCTTCTGATCCCCCTTGGCTTTGCGGGCATTCAGCACATCGTTGCGATCAGCCTTGCGATCATAGTTCTGCTGCTTATCGTATTTATCTCTTACCTGCAGACGATCGACGCCTACCCTCATGGCGGGGGAAGTTACACAGTTGCGTCTGAAAATCTGGGGGCGAATGCAGGTCTGCTGGCCGCTGCAGCACTGATGATCGACTACATCCTCAACGCAGCTGTCGGTATCTCCGCCGGTGTGGGCGCATTGGTTTCAGCCTTTCCTCGTCTTCAACCCCATACCCTCGCCCTCTGCCTTGCCATCTTGCTCATCCTCACGCTGATCAACGTGCGCGGGGTCAAAGATACCGGCACGGCCTTCCTCATCCCCACGTATCTTTTCGTCGGCACGCTGCTGCTCGTCATCATCGTCGGAACGGTGCGGGCATTCGCCGCCGGAGGCCATCCAGTACCAATCGTGGAGCCTCCACATCTTCCTTTTAGCGCTTCAATGCTCTCCCTCTGGCTTCTGGCCAAGGTCTTCGCGAGTGGATGCACCGCCATGACCGGCGTCGAGGCCGTCTCCAATGGTGTCAACGCATTCCGCGCGCCGACGCAGAAGAACGCCAAGCGGACGCTGACCATCATCATCGTTTTGCTCATGGTCTTCCTCGCCGGCATTGCATTGCTGTGCCGTGCATACTCGATCGGCGCCACCGATCCCGGCGCTGCCGGCTACCAGAGCATCCTCTCTCAACTCACCGCCGCGGTCATGGGCCGCGGCTGGTTCTACTATGTCACCATCGGCTCGATCCTCGCAGTGCTGGCGCTCTCAGCCAACACCTCGTATGCCGACTTCCCGCGTCTGACGCGCGCCATCGCAATCGAGGATTACCTGCCGCACGTCTTCAAGATCCGCGGACGCCGCCTGCTTTATTCCCACGGCATTGTTGCCCTGGTCGGCTTCACCGCGCTCCTGCTGACCGTCTTCGGCGGCGTTACAGATCGACTGATTCCGCTGTTTGCCATTGGAGCCTTTTTGGCCTTCACGCTTTCCCAGGCCGGCATGGTGATGCACTGGAAGCGACAGGGCGGCGAAGGTGCACTCCGCCGCATGGTCGTCAACGGTGTGGGTGCTCTCGCTACCGGCATCACGCTTGTGGTTGTACTGGTCGCTAAGTTTAGCGAAGGGGCATGGATCACGGCGATCCTCATTCCTGCCCTGATTATTACGATGGCTGCCGTCAAGCGCCATTACGAGAGTGTTGCGCACCAGATCGCCGTTGATTGCCCGATGCGTGTCGAAAACCTCACCGAGCCTCTGGTTGTCGTCCCGCTCGACCGCTGGTCCCGCATCACTGAAAAGGGACTGCGCTTCGCCTTGAAGATCAGCGACCAGGTTCAGGCGGTACATGTCGATGCAGAAGATTGCTGCGACGAGGTGAATCAGATGTGGCAACAAAATGTTGCCGCGCCCTTACGCGAATCGGGCAAGACTGTTCCCGAGCTTATTCTTCTCTTCTCACCCTACCGCTTCGTCATCATGCTACTCGTCGACTACATCCTGAAGGTCGAGCGCGACAATCCTGATCGCCAGATAGCCGTCCTCATTCCTGAACTTGTCGTCAAACGCTGGTGGCAGACTCCACTCCATAACCAGCGGGCCCAACTGCTCAAACTGCTTCTTCTTGTACGAGGAAACCAGCGCATTGTGGTGATCAATATCCCCTGGTACCTATGACTCAGGCCTGGGATACTCTCAATCCCTTCAAGGGGGCTGAGTTTCTGACGACAAGCCGTAAATATGGCCGGCCGCTTCGGCGGCCCGGGCGGTTCCGGTGGTTGATTCTACGGTTGAGAGTCGTCGAGCGACATGGGGGCTTGGCCTCCCTTGGCCTCCATGACCCGTATCCGGGCAATTCCAACGACCGCGCCATCTTTTGGATAACGTGGCTGGCCGCAGATACGTGACATGTTTCAGTGCGGGGAATGTCGGTCTACTGAGGCAGCCGATCCGGTGCGTGTTGATGCTGCCCACCAGATCCAGATGACCTTGAAACCCGCAAGCCTTCGAGTTCCAGTCGGCAACCCTTCGGCTGGCGTTGCTGACGGCCGAGCGGACACGGGGAGCTCGTTCCCCGCTCTCGCCCAGCGAAGCTCGATATGCCGGTTTGAAACGACATCAAATGTATTCTTCGGAAGTGAGCAATCCCATGCAATCAGGTAAAAAATCATAAAATCTTTCGCCGCTACCTTACACAATGCCAAGGCCTGGAGCGCTTTCATCCCCTCGCGGAAGCATAGGGGAATTCCCGCTTTATGAAGTTGAACATTGAGAATCTTCCGCACTGGCACTCGGGCGGGCTGCAAGGGAATCTATTGCCACAATCGCACTCCTAACGCGACGGTCGCAGGTTGGACTCCTGCCCGGGCCACCAATAACTCCTTCGCAATGAACGACTTGAGAGGGCGCCCCAGACGGCCTCAAGAGGCCATTTTCGGAGTGGGATACTTTTGGGATACCTGCCCAAATCTATTACGGGCCTTTGGGGGGGCAAAACCGGCCCTCAAAACCTCGCCGTGACACACCAACCGACACGAAAAGACACACAAAAAGTCTCCCAGCCAGATTTTTCTTGCTGCCCAGGAGAGCACCACCTACTCCCTGAAAATCATCCAAGTTGGATGATATGAAAGATTGACTATCCATCATCATCGGAATAATCTAAGCGTTGAGGGACATCAAAAATGGCTCAGGCAAATCAGCTCCGTCAGACCCTTCCCGAGGTGATGGTGGGAAGCAGTACCGAGGTCAGCGAACGCCTCCACCTATCCGCCGTCCCCCGCGCCCTGGCCGTCACTTTTTCAGACGACAGCCAGCAGCTCGTCTTCGAGGGAGTCTTCCGTCAAGTGACGGCCTTCCTCCCCCAGCTCATCCGCCAGCGCCAGACCGACACCCTCGAAAAGATCGTCGGGGCTCTTCTCCCAGACATCGCCATCTCTGATGCGGCGCTAGCCGAGGCCCGGATGATGGTCGATGCCAAATCGACCATTCTGCGGAGCGGAGACTTCCTGCCTGCCGGCGACATCGCCAAGATGGCCGGATACAGCCCCAAGAACCCCAGCGCCCAGCCGAACAAGTGGAAGCGGGACGGGGCTATCTTCGCTTTCCAGCACAAAGGCATCGACTACTTCCCCCGCTACGCGCTTGACCCCGTAGAAAGCTATCGTCCGTATAAGGCCCTGGCCGAAGTCTTGAGTATCTTCGGCGAGACGAAGAGCGCCTGGGGTACGGCCTTCTGGTTTGCGGGACTCAACAGCTTTCTGGACGACCAGCGTCCGCAGGACTTGTTGGCGACACGGCCTGACCTCGTGATTGCTGCGGCGCAGGATGAGGCAGACGGAGTCCAGCATGGCTAAGTCGGCGGCTGGGCCTCCGCCGCCGCCGAAACGCCTTGACGCAACCCTCGTGACATGGGGAGGCGGGCTTGAGTTCCACCGCGTCCACGACCTCGCCTTCGGCGGCAGCGACTTCAACACCAGCACCAAAGGCAATGCCCGCTTCAGTCCCATCACCGACGATGCTGGTGTCCTCATTCCGACGCTCTACGCCGGTACGACGCTAGACTGTGCGCTCATGGAGACGATCTTCCACGATGTCCCGTTCAAAGCCGGATTCAAGCCATTCTCCAAACTCAAGATGGACGGCAAGGTTCACAGCGTCCTGAACCCAGCCGAGGACCTCCGCCTCATCGACCTCAGTACTGTTGCGCTCCACAAGTTGGGCGTCAAACGCACTCAGTTGATCGACACCACGAAGACCCACTATCCCGTTACACGACGCTGGGCGCAAGCACTCTACACCCAGTTTCCCGCCGCCCAGGGACTCCGCTGGACTTCCCGGCAGGACGACCGGGCACACGCGGTCATGCTCTTTGGCACTCGCGTAGTCCCATCCGATCTCGGATGGGACGGCTCATCGGAAAGCCTGTTGCTAGACGGACACGCTCAACCTTCGATCATCGACCTGGCGACCCGCATCGGTGTGACGCTCGTCGATTGAGATGTGGTGACACCCCAACTTCGATGTAGTAGTGAGGCCGTTCCCAGCGGCGCACGCGATTGTGTGACTACATTTCCGCGGTTGTCTATGTGGTTGACGCTCTAATCAATATGCCCTTCTTTGCGAGAACCGTAAGGAACAAAAGTCCATATTCGATGATCATATTGCGTCGAATGCGCGCATATTCTTGTTCGGCAATGAGAGGGTGAATTGCTTCGTCGCTAACGAGCGTATAGAGCGATGTGACGAACGCCTCTTCCAACTGCGAGATGATACCGTTTGACCGGAGAAAGTATACGGCCTTTCCCCATTTCTGAGGAACCTGTTCGCCGTTAGCAGTCGCGATTGGATCACAAGCCTGAATATGGAGTTGTTCGAGGAAGCTACGAAAATGTCCGAGGCAGCTCTTTAGCTCGAAGCCGCTCGCATCATTCCGAAAAAGCTGCTCAGCAGCATCGAGCGATTGCGTGAGAGCGGGATCAAAACCAAGGCTGGCTAAGAACCCGACGACTTTCGCTTTGTCACCTTCTATTTCTAGGTTCGGGGTCTGTTGGAGCGCGCCTTTCAGGTACAGATACTGCGCTTGACCAATTTGCAGAAAGATATTGTCGATGCAACTGACGATCTGATTCGCTTCGTTGCTTCTGCCGGGTTTGTAGTGCGGGTTTGGCACCATCTTCCCGCCTCGTTGACCACGCGCGCTGTGCGTCTGGAGATCGGCCATCTCACGCAATGGCCCCAGCCATCCGGGCATCATCTGATAATCAGCTTCGGAGAAGAGATTGAAGTTGAAAGATATGATTTCTTCGATTTCCATCATCATGATGGCAAGACTGGTGGTCGGAACTTGGGCCGCACTCATCGAAGCAAATAATTGTTCCTTGTAGCCCGTTCGGATTGCAAATTCGGCGATCAATGGCAGTTCGGAGACATGGCCCTCGAACTTCGGGAACGCATATGAACCGTTCTGGAAAGCGGCATCGCTGCTATGCCGAATGAGAGATAACAATGCGTCTACAAATTCGGGTTGATCTTCTTTCCGCACCTGATTGAACAGCTTCAAAAGGAGACCATAGTTCAGGCTCTCGAATATGTATTGCTCAGGATTTTCTGAGATCGTCCTGTTCTTCTGTTTCCGCATACCCCAGATGTTCAACCGCCGGGAGCCGTTCGCCATCGTAACGAAAGAATCCTCTCTGGTCGTGGTCCCATCTTTCAGATCTTCGGTGATTCTCTTTGCATCATCAAGCCAGTTCACACCCACGTCGCGATAAGTCACCGTGGGGCGTTGTCTCTCTTCGTGGATGATTGTGCCAGCGCTTCGAATAGCAGCTTTGACTTCCATAAGCCGAGAATATCAGGCTGCCAAGCTGATATCTGCTTTGCGACCGACCGCCATATTTAGATACTGCCGTTTTTTCCTTCACGCGCATCACGATGGAACGATCAGTTGAGTATCGCCCGGTCGGTAAAGCGGGTGAAAGGGATTGTTCTTAACAGACAATCCGAAGGCATATAGCGGAATTTCCCAGCCTCGGAACATCTGGCGCACGGCTTTGTCCCTCCCCATAAAGGTGCCGTGGTCACCCCAAGCTGCGACACAAACACCTCCTCGGCTATGAACCTCATGGGCCATCCTCATCAGACTCTTATCGGCGAGAGGTCCGATGGGATTGAGAGCCTTCTTCATCACTGACGGTTTCGATGACCTGAACGCAAATAGATTGCAAACATGGAACCCGTCATATCCCCATTTCATAGCGAACGAAATACAGCGACGAACAGTTCTGTCATCGATCCGTGCATCCGCAATCGAAGGATTGAGCATTATGAACGCGCAAGGTCTCCCAGGCCCCCATGACCGCGATAGTGAATACCGGTACCTCTTACAAAGGCTGTGGGAGCATCTTGCGGGGACGGTAACGGATAAGAGTGTTTCGATTTCGCAACTGGAGTCCATCGAGTCGATTCCGAATCGCGACAAACTACTCAAAGAAGCCATCATGGTTCGGCTCGACACGAGAGATGGCCTTCATAAGCAGAGCCTAAGCCGGTGACAACCTCCAGCCTCTGTTCCCTTCGTAGAGGAAACCATGGTTGAGCAGATGGTCGTCGGTGTTCGAGATCAAAACCGAGAAGACGATCCTTCGCCAAAGCTCATGCAGGTCTTCCATGGGAGCCGCGCCATATCTCTGAATTGCATCGGCAATCTCCAGATAACTTCGAGTTTCATGGTCTACGGCTCCAAGCATGCTCATCGCCGAAAGGAAGGGTTGCCGTTTGGTGCCTTCGCGGTCGAAGCGTCGCAGGAGAAAGACTGGTCTGCCGGCAACTCTTTCCACTCTGCCGATTGCTGCATTGATCCCTGCCGCTGAGGCCAACTTTAAGGCTAGAGCCTCCCACAAGACGGTGCTGATGCGGTCGGCATGGTGTGGAAACTTCGCAATCGCTAGCGATCCATCGCGGTCCCGCACGGAAGCTTTTGGCCGTGCCCCACCGAGGGACGATCCTGGCGCAAGCAGCAGACGCAGGTCTTCAGCAGTTTCAACCTCATCGTAGACATGCTCGCTGGCATCGAGGAGAAGGGAGTGGATTGGCGAGTTGCGGCGCAGTGGAAACCTCGCCTTGAACTTGAGTCGATGTTGGTTGCTCTCTCCCGCGAGGAGTCTCTGGATTCGGGGACTTCTTAAGGCTGGATCGGCGGCTGATTGCAGCCCCGAAGTTCGCCCACTGAAGCTGGACATTCTTCACCCTATTCCAGTAGGCAATTCGCGACCGAATTCGAGCGACAATCCCCTCTCGATTCTCGGGCCAATCTCCTCCATAATTCGATGACCATTTCGGCTCCTCAACCGCTCGTCGAAGGTGCCTCCATTCTTTCCCAATATCTTCCCTCATCATGAACGTCAGATACGCTACGATCATGAGGAATGCCCTACCTTGAAGAATGCTAGTTGACTGCTTGGACGTGCTGTACCTGCTCCCGGTTTCTATAAATGCTTTGGTTACAGCATGTTTACGCATGAAAACATCTGGCACCGTTCAAGAGCAGCGGCGTTTCCATATGAATACGCTGTAGCGCGATCCATTGAAAAAAAAGACGTTACCAAACTCGCTTTCAGGGATACCTCGCAGTTACCCATTGGGGAGGACGTGTCAGCTTATACCCGCTGCGCAGCAGCGTAGACGGATTTGAGGGACTCTCGCGTGGGGAAGGGATTGCCTTGCAAGCTCGCTGATACAGATGATTCGCACTCTTGCCATCGTCGGAAGCCCCTACAATCTGGCCGTCTGCACCATCAACTTCCTCTTCTCGCGATGCTTTTGACTTCGCATTCATGACCCTTGAGACCAACCGGCAGCTACTTGATCGTGTAGCGTGCCCCGCGCCCCTGCCCGACCTGACGCAGATATTGTTGCTCCGCCAGCTTCTTGACATGCACCTTAATGGTGTTGCGGTTCGCGCCGGTCGAGTCCTCAATTTCCTTGACGGTGACTTCGCCGCGCGTCTTCGCCAGCTCCAAAATCTGACGGGAAAGGGCGGCCAAAGATGAGCGAAGCGCCTGCTCCTCCTTCACCTTTGCGGCGAGGTTATCTTTCTGCTTCGCCATCGTCTTTAGGAAAAAGACCAACCATGCTTCCCAGTTCTGTTCTTCCTTGCGGATCGTTTGTTGAGTCCTGCGGAGGGCTAGGTAATAGCTGTCCTTGTTCTGCTCAACCACGCCTTCCATAGAGCTGTAGGGGACATAGCTGTACCCGGCCCGCAGCAGCAGCAGGGTGGTGAGCACACGCGATAGCCTGCCATTGCCGTCTTTGAACGGATGAATCGCGAGGAACACCACAATGAAGATTCCAATCAGGATCAGAGGGTGATGACTCTCCTCTTCCACTGCACGGTTAAACCAATCGACAAGGTCCTTCATCCATCCCGGCGTTTCAAACGGCGTCGCCGTCTCAAAGACAACG
>DATDLS010000556.1:0-3027 GCA_036519195.1 Occallatibacter sp.
GCGCCGATCCGATATTGTTGCGCATGGTTCTGGAGAGCATGCAGAAGTGATCGAACCACGCGCGGGTACGAGGATATGGTTGGCAGCCGGAGTAACAGACCTGCGGCGTGGCTTTGACGGCCTCAGTGCGCAGGTGCAGACAGTACTTGAACAACAGCCGTTCTCCGGCCATGTCTTTGTCTTTCGCGGACGCCGCGGGGATCGTCTTTCATGATGCATCCTCCTTTAGAAGCCAGGCAGCTTGAGGGTTTTGTTTTGGTGATATTGAAGCACTTTGAGCGGCCTCCTGGCGATTACGTCCTGCACGCCTATCAAGACCTGCTTTGATTCGAGCGCCTCGACGGGTACTTTCCACGGAGCACAAGGCATGAGCTGTTGGGCAGGCAGGATGCCGGCTTTGATGAGGCGTATGACAGATCCTACGCAGACTTGCAGACGGCGTGCAGTTTCATCGACACTGATCGTTTCCGGGCCTGCGGCTGCAGGATCGAACGCCGGCACCCCAAGTCGCTCACGCAGAGTACGAACACGAAGCGTAGTCCAGGACTCGCCGTCGGTTCTCTTGCACCGCATTCGATTCATGGTCACAGCGAGTTGTCGATCCGGCCAATGACCACCAAGCGTACGGATTACTTCTACTGGGCTCGGGTGCCGGTCATCAGGATATCGGCCAGTGCGGGTGCGTGCCAGGCGGATCTCTGTGTGCCTACCACCGGTCCAGTGAAGTGCCAGAGCAATTTCGTCTTTTGCGTCGTCCAGATCGATGACGACTTCCTGTATCAGGATCCGGGTCAAGCGCTGCTTGGTTCGCATCGTCGCACCGGGCGCATTCCAGGCCGCGGCCAGATCGCGTGCGAGTGTCAGTAAGCCTTCCTGATCGACCTGTGGCCGAGAAGCAAACTGATCATCCATTCGTGCAAGTCGCTGCTCCAGCTCAACGACACGCTCAAGAGCGATGTTCCATCGCGATTCGAGTTCGCGCGCGACCAGGCGCTTCGTCGGATCGACGGCCTCGTATCGACGCGATGCTAGAGATGCCTCGTAGCGGGCATTTTCCAGGTCGCGTTTCGTCGCCTGTCTAACATCATCATCTGCTCTTACCACCCGTTGTGCAGCCTCGATGGCTGCCTCCACCGCCAGCGGTGAGACGGCCTCTACGATGTGATTAGCTATCGTTTGGTCGATCCTCACCCCGCCGATTCCTATACATTGGCCGGCGCCCACGTGCGCATCATCGCCGCGGCATTGATAGCGGTGCGCATGGCCCGACATCATGCCATAGAACACGTGCATTATTCGCCCGCATCGTCCGCACCGAACAAGACCGGTCAGCAGCGCTCGTCCGCCGCGTGCAGCCTTCCGGTTTGCTCGCTGCAACATATATGCATTTTCGGTTAACATTCGGCGGTTCTCCTCGAACTCTTCCCAACCGATATAGCCCTCATGACTTTCCCGGATCAGAACATTCCAATCATGCATCGGCTTACGGTGCCCGATTGTTTTTCTTGCCCGACCGTCGACGACCTGGATCCGGTGCGTTCGCCTACCGAATGCGTATGCGCCAGCATAGATGGGATTCTGCATCATCTCAACGAGGTTGTGATAGGCCGGCGTTTGCCAGACGAGTTTCTGATGTCTGGCATTCTGCCGAACCACCGGGATTTTAATCCCTGCATCTCTAGCCCAAAGAAACAACTGACGCGCACTCCCAAGTTCGCGGAACTTGCGGAACATCAGTTTGATCGTTTCTCTGACACGCTCATCTGGATCGACCTCGATTTGATCGAGATCATTCCAACAGTAGCCAGGCGGAAGAGAGAAGCGTAGCTCTCCGCGTCTGGCCTTGCTATCCCGTGCGGCAAGTCCTCTTTGTCGCAACAGATTCAACTCGTATTCAGACATCGTGCCTTTAAGGCCAAGAAGAAGGCGATCGTTGACGAGTCGAGGATCATACACTCCGTCTGGATCGATCACCAACACACCTACCACCGCACAGAGATCCACTAGATGGTGCCAGTCTCGCCCATTCCTCGCTAAGCGTGAAGCTTCGAGACAGAAAACAGCACCCACAGCACCACTGCACACTGTGGCTACAAGCTTCTGGAAGCCGGGGCGCACGATGACGCCTGAACCAGACTTACCCAAGTCATCGTCGATCAAGGCAACTGATGAGAAGCCCATGCCGGTAGCTGATTCGGCCAGCGCATATTGCCGCCGCTGGCTCTCCGTGTTTTCAACTACCTGCCCAAGAGTCGATTGGCGGATGTATACGACAGCTCCGCGTCCAAGATGCTCAGGCGTGATTTTTACGTTCATCGCTGACCTCCTTCCCCTCGACGCTTCCGTCTTCCTCCGGACCCATCGCTTCGAGAAGAAGATCTGCCAAAACTTCGATCACTTCGCTGCGGACCTGTTCGACGGGGTGCGCTAATACCTTCGCAGGTTCGATTGGGAGTTGCAGTTGCGTGCGCTCCCTTTTCGTGAGTTGGCTCATTGGATGTGCCCTCCTCCTCCAGGCACTTCCATGATCCGCTTGAACCCTTGCTGCGGGTATCCAGAATCGCCCGGAGCTCCTTCAGCGCCATCATGCTCACCTGAGGCGGTCCCACGACCATGCTGGCGCACAACGAGGCATCGAACATCCAGGCGGGCAGGTCACGACACAACCCGCCTTGAACTTCAACGCAAAACTGCGGCTTCAGTTGTCTCCCGGTCTTGCGGACTAAGCGCAACTGTTTGCCGTGCAGTGGATGCCAAGGATATGAAATAACGACAGTGCTCGATCGGTATGCGGCACGTCGTTGTATCTGGCGACCTGATCAAGCTGCTGTGGTTCGATGGTGACGGTCTGTGTCTTTTTCAAAAGCGGTTGGAGCGTGGGCGCTTCATCTGGCCACAGGCCACCAGTGGTACGGTGTGTCTGACGCGAGCGCAGTTGTCGATGCTGTTGGAAGGCATTGACTGGCGCCAGCCACAGAGAACATGGGAACCACAGTCGGCAGGATGAGTTATGGATTCCATCCTGTG